>JBIPOQ010000045.1:0-12783 GCA_044379055.1 Myxococcota bacterium | reverse complement strand
ATCGCGCGGGTCCGGTCGCGGCGGCAGGCGGCGATCCAGCGGGACTTCGCGAAGGGATGGTCGAAGACCGTGAGCGGGGCGCTCTCCGAGGCCCGCCAGGCGGACCAGGTCTCGAGGCGCGAGCTCGGGCAGCTCGCGTGCCAGCGCTCGCGGGCGATCCGATCGCCGGCGAGGAAGGTGCGGACCCGCCAGCCGCGCAGGGCGGCGGCGGCGGCGAGGGCGCCGCTGCGCATCACGTGTCCCATGCCGTAGCGGGCACCGCCTGCGACCACGAAGTCGATGTCGGGGCGCTCGATCAAGGGCCGGGAGACCAGTGGGCGCGCAGGGGGCGGAGCGGTCGCAGGCCATCGCTCGGGTCGGCGCGCCAGGAGCGTTCTTCGTGCTCGATCGCCGTCGGCGCCTTTCGGCCGTCGCCCTCGGCTTCGAAGCCCGTGCGGATTTCGCGGATCGCGTCGCCGATCGCGTCGGGCAGCCAGCAATGGCCGGTCTTGAACTCGTCGCCCTCGCCGTCGAGGTCGAGGTGGAACTCGACGAGGGACGTCGGATGGGCGTGGATCGCGCGGTGGAGCACCGCCTTCGAGACCGTGTGATCCGACCAGCCGACCTGCAGGCGCAGCGCCGAGCCGGGACGCGCGAGGCCAGCGAGCGTATCGATCGCGCGCAGATTCGCTTCGCGCGGGGGCGCGGGGTAGCCGGAGACGCAGTGGAGCAGCGTCAGGTCGCGGCCGCCGGCGGCCTCGATGGTCTCGATCGCATGGGTGACCTCGGCGAGATCCGCCATTCCGGTCGAGAGGATCAGCGGGCGCCCCGTCCGGGCACAGGCGACGAGCAGATCGTCCCAGAGCAGCTCGTAGGAGGCGATCTTCAGGAAGTCGACGAAGGGGGCGAGCGCGTCGACGGCTTCGAGGTAGAAGGGCGTACAGCCGAACTCGATGCCCCGCTCGCGACAGCGGCGGGCCAGCGGCGCGAGGAAGCTCTCGGGGAGCTCCCAGTCGCGGCGGGCGCGGTGGCGCTCGCTCTGCGCGAGGATCTCGGGGGCGAACAGCTCGTCGATCCGGAAGAGCTGGAACTTCACGCCGTCGCAGCCGATTTCCGCCGCCCGATCGACGAACTCGAGGGCGCGCGGGAGATCGCGGTGGTGGTTGCTCGAGACCTCGGCGATGAAGCGCACGGCGCCGTCCTGCCGCGCTCCCCGACCGCCTCGATTCGAAATGGGACCTTTCAACTCGAAATCCTCCGCAGGCCTCGTCTGCATCTCAGCGCGTCGGGCCGATCTCGATTCTTCGAGATTGCAAGCCGCATGCCCCGCGCTTGCCGCTCGTCGGGCACGCCTTCGCGCCGTTCCCCGCGCTCGCGTCGCCCTCCGTCGGGCATCCCGAAGGCCTTGGCACGTCGCTTGCTCCGCTCGGACGCGGACGAGTGCGCGAGCGCGAGGACGAATCCACGTTCCGAGCCGCGAGGAGAACCGCATGGACCTGTTCCTGAACGGCGAGCGAGCGGTCGTGGACACGCGCGATTGCGCGAATCTCGCCGAGCTGATCGCCCGGGCCGAGGCGCTCGACGCCGACGCCGAGCGCTCGGTCGTCGTCGCCGTCGAGATCGACGGTCGGGTCCTCCCGCCCGAAGAGCTTGGGCTGCTCGAGTCGCGCCGGCTCGACGAGGTCTCCGCCGTCCGGGTCGAGCGGCGGCCGTCGAAGGAGGTCGCGCGGAGCGTGCTGGCGCAGGGCGCGGAGTACACGACCCGGATCGTCGAAGCGATCGCGACCGTCGCCGACGACTACCGCGCCGGGCGGAGCGAGCAGGCGAACCGGGTCCTCGCCGACGTCCTCGACTCGATCTCGGTCCTGACCGGGATCACTTTTTCGATCTCCGGCACCCTCGCCGACGAGGCGCAGGCGCTCGGGGCTCTGCAAGGGGAAATCCATCCCTGGCTCGAGGAAATGCTCGATGCCCAGACAGAAGAAGACCTGATCCGCATCGCCGACGTCCTCGAATACGAAGTTTCGCCGCGTCTCGAGCGCTGGGGCGACACGATGCGGGCGTTCTCCGCGGCCTCAGCTCCCCCGGCCGGCGGCCGATAGACACGAGGTCGCCAACGCTTTCGCGAGGGATCCAGCATGGGCACTCGAATTTCCGGACGTCCGACCTTCGGCGGTCTCGCGAGCGGCCTCGACACCAACGCGCTCCTCGAAGGCCTGCTCCAGATCGAGCGCCAGCCGCTCAACCGCATCGAGGCGCGCAAGGGCGAGATCGCGAATCAGCAGAGCCTGATGCGCCAGCTGAACTCGCGCCTGCTTGCCCTGCGCGACGCCGCCCGCGGCCTCGACGACCGGAATACCCGCTATACCGACGAGGCGACGAGCGAGGAGTTCCTCAAGTACACCGGCTCCTCGACCAACGAGGACGTCGTCGAGGTCACGGCATCCGCCGGCGCGTCGGTCGGCGAGATCCAGATCCGCGTCGAGCAGCTGGCGCGCGGCTCGCGTCGCTTCTCGACGACCTACACCGCCGCCAACGCCTCCGCAGCGGTCGCGCTGACCCAGGGCCAGAGCGTCACGATTTCGCTGCCCAACGCGGATCCGGACGAAACCCCCCCGATCGAGGCCACGGAGATCGCGATCACCGCGACCGAGGGCGACCTCAGCCTGTCGACGCTCCGCGATCGCATCAATACCTCGCCCGACAATGGCGGCAAGGTCCGCGCGGACATCCTCCAGGTCAGCGAAGGCCGCTTCCGGCTGGTCTTGACCTCGACGGAGAAGGGCACACAGAACCAGCTCGCGATCAGCGGGGACCTCGCGCTCGAGGCCGAAACGCCGGCGGATCAGGCGCAGGACGCCGTCTTCCAGCTCTTCGGACAGACGATTACGAGGCAGTCCAACGTCGTCGAAGACGTCCTGGATGGAGTCACGCTCAACCTGAAGCGCGTGGCAGAGCTCGACGAGAACGATCAGCCGATCACCGAAACCGTCACGGTCGCGATCGACGCCGAGGCGATCGCGGCGGAGATCGAGAAGTTCGTCGACGCCTACAACGATGTGGTGTCGTTCCTCGACAATCAGTCGAAGTACAACGAGACGACGAAGACGGCCGGGCCCTTGTCGGGCGACTTCATGCTTCGGGAGGTCCAGCGTCGCCTTCTCGAGGCCTCGAGCCGACCCTACGCCTTCCAGGCGAATCCGAACAACCGCTACGGCCCCTCGGTCGATTCGACGGGCCGCCCCGTCTCGGGCGGTGCCATCTCCTCGGTCGGGATCGAGGTGGCTGCGGGGGGTAGGCTGAGGCTGAACCGCGAACGGCTCGAAGAGGTCCTCGCCGAAGACCCGAACCTCGTCAACGAGTTCCTGTCGGGTCGCGAGCGGACCGATGGCCTCGTCCAGAACCAACGCGCGATCAACGAAGCGAACGCCTGGAACAACGCCCTCCCGCCCGAGGCACCCGCGAGTGAGCGCCGAGAGGTTCCCGAGCCCGATACCTTCGACGCCGGATTTTTCACGGAGATCGGCGAGCAGCTCGAGTCGATCGTCCGCTCCGGCGACGGGCTCTTCGCCCGCCGCGAGCAGCTCTACCAGGAACGCCTCAAGACCATCGACAACTCGATCGACCGCTTCAACTCGCGCCTCGCGCTGCGCGAGGAGACGCTGGTCCAGCGCTTCAGCGCCCTCGAGCGGATCGTGTCGTCGCTGCAGAACCAGCAGGGCTTCCTGTCGGGCCTGCGATGAAGGGACGGGGCGTGGAAGGATCTTCGAGCGTCGACGCCAGCGAACGGCTGGGGGCCGCGCTCTTCGGACTCCTCGACGCGACCGAGTCGCTCTTGTCCTCCCTGGCGGACGGGACGCCGGTGGAGGTCTGGGAGGAGCGATGGGCGCATCGCGAGGCGGCCTATCGCGAGGTCGAGCGGGCGGCCGCGGTCTCGGCGGGGGAGCGCCCGGCGATCGGCGCGGTGGCGCGGACCTGTCTCGAGCGGATCGCCGAGCTCGACGGGGCGATCCTGCGGGCCGGGGGCGAGGGGCTCGCTCGGCTGCAGCAGGAACGGATCGCGCTCGGCAGTCGGCGACGCGCGGTGCTGGCCCACGGTCTCCAGCCGCGGGAGACGCCGCGCGCGATCACGGTCAAGGCCTAGCGTGGGCCGGATCGACGCTCGCAAGGACGGAGGCCCGCCGCCGGGCCCGCCGTCGGGAAGGGTTCGGGCTTCGCGGTGAGCGATGAAGAAGAGGCGCAGGAAGAGGCGAAGACGGGCCTCGTCTTCATCGACCCCGACGAGAAGTCGCGGCATCAGGCCGAGGCTCTCGAAGAGGCCCTCTCCCGCTCGATCCTGGCGGTCGATGCCAGCGAGTTCAAGCCGGCCGACTCGGAGGAGATCCAGCAGGCTGCGGCTTTCGTCGTCTGCTGGGACCTCGGGTTCCAGACCGGGGGCGAGATGATCGAAGCCATCCGGTCCGACGAAACGCTTCGCGATCGGAAAGTTCTCGTGTCGATGGATGCGCCGACCCGACGCAGCGTCCTGGTCGCGATGACGCTCGGGGCTGATGGCGTCTGCCTTCGGCCGTACGACGGCGATGAGTTGATGGCTCGACTCGAGCAGCTCGGGCTCCCGCGGCCCGCACCCGCCGAATAGCAGCGAGGGTCCTCTGGGCCCGCTGCGCAGGGCGGAAATCCGTTCCGATCCGATCTCGTTTCGCAATCGGGGCTCCCAGCTTGAAATCCGGGCGGGCAGGGCGGGCCTCCTGCTCGCGGATCGGCTGGCATGCGGATTGCGTTCGCGTCCGCTGGACAGGCCCGATCGGGGCTCGGGTCCGCCGACAGAGAGGCGGGCGAGACGGGCGAGCGGGACGAGGAGCGAGATCCATGTGGCAGCACATCCTGCGAAGCGGAGATCGCCCGACCCTCGAGTCGGGCGAGACGGAAGCGCAGACCGGATCGTCGCGACGCGGCTACTACCGGGTCGAGGCCTGGGTTCCCGTCCGTCTCACGCGACTCGCCCCCGAATCCGTCGGCGCGGCGGTGTACGACCTCTCGCTTCCGGAGCCGACGGCGGCGCTCACTTCGCTCGATGGAACCGAACGATCGGCCCTGCTCGCGCGGTTGCGGCGCATCGAAGACAAGCTCGATCTGCTCCTGACGGCGGCTTCGATCGACGTTCCGAGACCGCTCTCGGGCCGGGATCGTCGGCTCATCGTCTTCTCCGGGGGTGGCCTCTCCCTCGACGTCGACTTCGAGTGCGAACGGGGCGTGAGCTTCCGGGTCGAGCTGCTGCTGCCGGCACCGTACTCCCGGGTCGTTCGAGCGGTGGCCGAGACCGTCCAGGCCTCCCGGCGGTCGGCCGGGGGCGGAAGCGGCCGGCTCGGTCTGGCCTTCCGGCACATCTCTCCGGCGGAGCGCGATGCGATCGTCGGATACAGCTACGACCTCCAGCGGGTCGCCTTGCGGGCGAAGAGCCACGCAGCGGCGGCGGTCCCCTCATGAGCACAGCAAGGCTTCGAGATCGATTCCGGGCGCCGCTGCTCGTCGTGTTCCTCGCGGCGTTCCTGGGCAGCGAGGCATCGGCCGGTCCGGCCCAATCCCCGCCGAGCCCGGTCGACATCCTGAATCGTCGGGACCTCGACGCGCCCTTTCTCGATGCCCTGCCGATCTGTGTCCCCGAGACGCTCGAAGGGGTCGTCGATCCCGTGATCGAGAAGGCGGCGGCGGGCCAATGGAAGGATGCCCACCGCGCCCTCGCACGCTGGGGCGAGCAGCTCGAGCCCCATGCCGACGCCCTGGCCGCCCTCGATGCGATCTTCATCGCGCGGGAGGCCCCGACCCGCGATGCCCGGATCGCCGCCGAGGCGCAGCTCGACGCCCTCGCGCAGGAAGAGAGCCAGCGTACACACCTGGCCTGTCTGCGCCTCGAGCGCGCGCGCCTGCTCCTGATGCTCGACAGGACGGCGGAGGCGGCGGCACAGCTGAGGCGCCTCGAGGTCGGTCTCGAGGGGGCGAGCGCCTGGCACCGGGCGCGGCGCGCCGGGATCGCCTTCTCGCGGGCGGAGATCCTCTATCGGTCGGGCCGTCGCTTCGATGCCCACATGGCCTTTCGCAAGATCGCCCGGGAGAGCGATCCCCGGCTCGCGCTCGCCGCCCGGCTGCGCCTCGCCGATCTCTCGTTCGACACCGGCAAGCTCGAGTCCGTGAGTCTCGAATACGAATCCCTCCTGCCGCGGGCGAGCGCCTTCGGCGCGGATCTCGACGCCTGGTCGCTCCGCGCCGCCGAAGCCGCCCTCGACGCCGGGGATGCGGCGCGCGCCCTGCGATGGCTGGAACGTTCGGTCGAGTCGACGAACGACCGCGACGCGCGGGACGTGGCCGACATCCGTCGGGCGGATCTCGAGGTCCGGCTCGACGACCCGCTCGCCGCCCGCAAGCGCCTCGCCGCGATGGTCCTGCGCCGCGATGGAGATCCCATCGGAGTCCTGGCCGAGATTCGCGCGGTGGATCTCGACGTGCTCGACGAGTCCGCCGAGAAGCGGCTCGAGATCCTCGCGGCGGCCATCCAGGGCGAGCGCCAGGGCCTGCGGCGGTATGCGCTCGGCGTCTTGCTGAGGGAGCTCGCGAAACGCGACGTCGAGGACCAGGCGCTTGCGGTCGCGACGCGGCTCGCGTTCGATGGAGTCGACCCCGTGGTCGTCCCCGACTACACGGTCCTGCTCGATGGACTGCTCGCCCGGGTCGTTCGGGAGGGGGATGCGGGGTGTGCGAAGAGCGTGCGCGCCCTCGGTGGCCGCTATGGGATCCTGATCGAGCGGGCCTCCTCCGTGGCCCCCTTCGCCCAGCTCGGGCGATGCTTCGAGCAGATGGAGCTGCCCTGGCTCGCCGTGCCCGTCTACCGGACGATCAGCCGCCGATTCGGGGCGCAGGGCGCATCGGACATCGCGCTCGCCCTCGCGCGTGCCTCTTTGGCGATCGGCGACCATTCGCTCGCGCGGCACATGGCGGACGCGGCCCTCGTCGAGGCGAGTCCCGAGTCGGCGGCGTGGCAGGCGATCGTCGCGGAGTCGGACTTCCGCCAGGGGCGTACGGCCTTTGCGTCGATGCGCGCGAAGAACGTGCTCGATGCCTCGAGCCTCGACCTCCAGCGTTCGTCGCTCGCGCTCGCGATGGCGCGCGCGGCGGCGAAGACGCCGTCGCTCGCGGATGCGCGCTTCCTCGCGGCGAGGCTGCCCGACTGGCTCGCGGCCGAAGCCGGCGGATCGCCCTCGGTCGCTCGTGTCCGTCTGCTCGAGGCGGGTCTGTTGACGGCCCACGCTTTGCGACGCGCTGCCGACTACGACGAGGCGTTCGCGCTGTACCGTGCGGTCGATCGCCATGCGGAGGCCGGTTCGCTGCGCTCTTCCGCCCGCTTCTGGCTGGGCCTCGCGCGGCAGGTCGACGAATCGGGCCAACGGGCCTGGGGCGAGGATTTCGACCAGACGCTCGGCTCGCCGTGGGCCCGGGTTGCCGCGTTCGAGGAGCGTTTCGAGAGTCTGCGCGATGCCTACGCCGGGGTGCTCGAATGACGCGGCAGGCAGAATCGCTCCGCGACCCCATCGAGGCGGGGGCCCTCGCGCTTCAACGCGTGCTGGCGCTCGAAGGCCGCAATGCGCTCGCCCGGGTCGAGCTGGCCGCGAGCGAGCTGATCCAGAGCGAGCTCGGTCCCTCCGCGCGGGATCGGCTCGCGGTGATCCGGGAGGCGGTCGATCGGCTCGACGGGGTTCTCGACAAGATCGAGCGCCTGTCGGATCCGTTCCGGGGCGACACGACCGACGCCCGGACGTCGCTCGCCGCGGTCTGGCCTTCGCTCGTCGAGCGGATCAGGCCGACGTTGAACGCTCGGGGAATCGTCGTCGAGGCGACCGGGAGGCTGTCCGACCGGCCGATCGCGATGCCGGCCGCAGGACTCGAGCGGCTTCTGCTCTCCCTGCTGCGCGTCGTCCTTGCGGCGCGCGGATCCGGGGAGGCGGAGGGGGACGCAGGTCCGACCGTGCTTTCGATCGAATGTCTCGAGGACGAGGAATCGATCGCGTTCTTCGTCGCCGCTCCCGACTCGCGGGGCGCTGGACGCCTCGAGATCGACCGGGGCGATCGGATCGAGCTCGAGGTCGCGCTGGCCGAGTCGCGTGGCGAGCTGCTCGATCAGACCGCGGCGGCTCCGAGCCGGATCGGGCTTCGACTGCGCAGGGGCCCCAACCATGCTTGAGTCGGGGGGAACGCTGCGGATCGAGATCGTCGAAACCGACGAGGGGCTGCGATCCGAGCTCGCGCGGGCGCTCTCGCGGCTCGGCTTCGAGGTCGCGACCGCGGCCCGAGCCGAGGCTCCGGGTCGGCCGGACGAAGGCGTCCGGTACGGCCTCCGCATCATCGACGTCGCGGCGGACGGCGCCGAGCGCTGGCTCGCGGACCCAGCGGCTGCGGGCCGTTGCCTCTTCCTCGCCGGCGAAGCCTTCGAGGCCCGTTCGCTCGCGACTCGGCCTGGCCGGGACCTCGACGTCCTGTTCAAGCCCTTCTCGATCCAGTCGCTCGAGGCCCGGCTGCTGCGGCGACTCGACGCCTTGCGAGCGCCCGAGCGACTCCGGAGCGATCCGCTGCTCCAGACCCGGGATCCACGCCTCGCTCGGATCTTCGAGCGCGCCTTCGAGATCGGAAGAACGGATTGTCCGATCAATCTCGAAGGCGAGATCGGCACCGGTCGACGGGGCCTCGCTCGCGCGCTCCATGCCGTGAGCGCGCGATCGGGCGAAGGCCTGATCGTGCTGGAGAGCGCGAACCTCGCCGCCGGGACCAGCGACGCCCTGGAGCACGATCTGCGACGGCGCGTAGCGCAGGCTGTGGAGGGCACACTCCTCGTCGTCGAGCCCGAGTCGCTGCCCTTCCGGGCGCAGAGGACGCTCCAGACGGCCCTTCGCGGCGAGGCCGACGAAGGGACACCGCGCTGCATCACGATCTCCCGCGCGCCCCTCGACGAAGCGGCCCGCGAGGGCCGACTCTCGCCCGAGCTCTTCTATCGCCTGTCGGGGGCGACCTTTCGCCTGCCGCCCCTCCGCGAACGCCGCGAGGACCAGCTCGCTCTCTGTACGGCGATCGCCCGTCGGGTCGCCCGGGAGCTCGGCCTCGCTTCTCCGCTGGTCGAGCCTGCCCTGATCGAGCGCCTCGCACGCGACGGCTTCCCCGGCAATCGGCTGGGTCTCGAGAGTCGGCTTCGGAGCGCGCTGATCCGCGCCGAGGAGACGAGCGACCTCGAATCGCTGCTCTTCGAGCCGGCCCGACCGGTCGTCGCGGCCGTCGAGCGGCCGCCTTCGCTCGATCTCAAGACGCTCGAGCGGGAGACGATCGTGCGCGCGCTCGGTCACGCGAACGGCAATCGGACCCACGCCTCCGCCGCCCTCGGCATCAGCGTCCGCACCCTGCGCAACAAGATCCGCGAGTACGGTCTGCGCTGAGCCCGGCGCTGGCCGGTCGGCAGGATCTGCCGACCTCGGGACCCGTCCCGTTTCAATGTGCACGCGCCGATTCAGTCTGACCGCACGCCTGCAAAGTCGCTCCGGGTCGGCGGCGTGCCAGATGCGACGAGATGGCGCATTCGCGCTGGCATGGCGCTTGCTCTGGCTTCCCCCGATCGCTCGAGTCGCGATCGGATCGTTCGATCCGCAAGGCTCGGCCGGTCGGGAGGGGAAGAAAATGCCGAGCTTCGGACCCGAGGCCATGGGCGCGCTGCAGGTCGCGATGCGATTCCGCAAGGCGCGCGAAGCGGTGATCGCCGGCAACGTCGCGAACGCGGACACGCCCGGCTACCGCCGCCGCGATCTCGCCTTCGAAGGCGTCCTCGGCGAGGCGCAGGCGAGCCTCGTCCGGACCCACGCCCAGCATCTCCCGGTGGAGTCCACCGACCCCGAGAACGCGCGCGTCGAGATGGGACCCCGCGGTACCCGACCCGACGGCAACGGCGTCGACCTCGACCAGGAGCTCCTGACTGCGCACCGAAACGCGGGCGCCTTCATCGATCAGGCGAACGTCCTCGCCCGTCTCTCGACGCTGGTCCGCACGGCGATCGGCTGAATCCGGAGGCAGAGAGCATGAAATTCTCCGACATCACGGACATCGTCGCTTCGGGCCTCCGCGCGCAGCGCACCCGCATGACGGTCACCGCGAGCAACATCGCCAACGCCCAGACGACGCGCACCCGGGAAGGCGGCGCCTATCAGCGGCGCGATCCGGTCTTCGAGGCCAATCGCGTCGGGGACGGCTTCGGCAGCGCCCTCGAGCGGAAGATCCACAGCGTCGACGTCTCCCGCATCGTGGTCGACTCGCGCGACCCGATCACGCGCTTCCTGCCCGACCACCCGGACGCGAACGAGCAGGGCTACGTCGAGTTCCCCAACGTCAACCTCGTCGAAGAGCAGGCGAATCTGGTCGGCGCGAGTCGCGGCTACCAGGCGAACCTGCTCGTGATGCAGAAGCTCCGCAGCATGACCGAAGCGCTGCTGCGCGTAGGACAGAACTAAGCCATGGATCAGGTCCTGATCGATCGGATTCGGGAGTCGGGCGCCCTCGGCCGGACCGGCGATCTCCTCGGCGCCGGCCAGAAGAGCCAGGAGTCCGCCGGCGGCCGCTTCGCCGAGATCATGGCCGGGCTCGTCTCGGAGGCGAACGGCAAGCAGGTCCAGGCGGAGTCGGATGCCGCCGGCCTCGCGAAGGGCGAGGTCGACATGATGGACGCCGTCGTCTCGTTGAACGAGGCCGATCTGTCCCTGCGCATGATCATGCAGATTCGCGACCGGGCTCTCGAGGCCTATCAGACCATCCTGCAATCGATCTGAGGTGATGTTTGGCGACCCGGTTCCAGGAGCTCTTCCAGCAGTTCACAGCGCTCTCTCCGGTCCGTCAGCTGACGCTGGTCGCGACGGCCGTCGGTTCGCTCGCCTTCTTCTACTTCATCTCGACGGGGACCCGCGAGGGCGAGTACCGCACGCTCTACCGCGGGCTCGAGGATGCCGAGGCGGCCCAGGTCGTCGAGGCCCTGACCTCGGAGCGGATCGACTATCGGATCGCCGACGGGGGCACCGCGATCGAGGTGCCCGCGGCCCGCGTTCACGAGGCGCGCATGCGCGTCGCGAGCCGAGGTCTGCCGAGCGGCAACTCGCCGGGCTTCGAGATCTTCGACCAGGGCACCTTCGGCGTGACCGACTTCGTCCAGAAGGTGAACTACCACCGCGCGCTCCAGGGCGAGCTCGCCCGCACGATCGAGCAGGTCGAGGGCGTCGAGAAGGTCCGTGTCCAGCTCGCCTTGCCCCAGCGCAAGGCCCTGCTCCGCAAGGACGAGCGGAAGGCGACGGCATCGGTCGTGGTCCGGCTTCAGTCGGGCTTCGATCTCGAGCCGGGTCAGATCCGGGGCATCGTTCACCTCGTCGCCTCGAGCGTCGAAGGACTCGACCCGTCCCAGGTGACCCTCGTGGACAATCGCGGGCGGCTCCTGGCCCCGCAGTCCGACCTCGACCCGTCGGGCGGCGGTGCGCCTTCGATGCTCGGTGCCGCACGCTCGCTCGAGCGGGATCTGGAGGATCAGGTCGAATCGATCCTCGAGCGGACGGTCGGTCTCGGCCGGGTGGTCGCCAAGGTGAGTGCCCAGGTCGACTGGACCCAGACGGAGAAGACGGAGGAGATCTTCGATCCGAACTCCCAGATCGAGCGCAGCACGCAGCGCGAGACCGAGACCTCGAGCGACTCGACCAGCGAGGGTGGCGTCGTCGGCATCGTCGCGAACTCGCCGGAGGCAGCGCCGCCGGCCGCTTCGACGGGGACGGACTCGAGCTCCTCGCGGACCAGCGAGACGGTGAACTACGAGCTCAGCAAGACGGTGAGCCGGCAGATCCTGCCCACGGGCAAGATCGAGCGACTCTCGGTCGCGGTCTTGATCGACGGCAAGCCGGTGGTCGGCGGCGAGGGCGAGGCGCCCGCCGAGGGCGCGGAAGGCGAGGCAGCTCCGGCCTTCGCGCCGTGGAGCACCGACGAGATCGCGGAGTTCGAGCAGCTCGCGAAACGCGCGGTCGGGTTCTCTGCCGAGCGGGGTGACGAGATCAGCGTCATCAACGCTCCGTTCTACGCGATCGACTCGGAGCTCGAGGACTCCAGTCCGCTCGTCTCGCCGGGGGTCCTGGCGCTCTTCTCGACGGTCCTCCAGGGCATCGTGCTCCTGGTCGCACTCCTGCTGTTCTCGCGGCTCTTCGTCCGACCGCTCGCGGCGGCGGTTGGCGGCAACGAGTCGACGGCGGTCAAGGAGCTGCGCCGGGAGGTCATGTCGAAGCTCGCGACGCTCCAGATCGAGCTCGCCGGGGGCGTCGTTCCGCCCGAGCTGGCCTACGGCCAGGACTCGGCGAACGGCGACGGGTCGAGCGAGGCGGCCCCCGGGCTGGCCGGCGGAGACAAGAGTGGACGGCGCGGCGAGCCGGGCTCGGGTGCAAGCGCGAGCGCGGCCATGTCCTCGGGTCAGATCGGCGGCGGCCGCGGGGCGGGCGAGCTCGAGATTCCCGGACTGATGGATCCCAACGGATCGATTCCGCTGCCGGCTCAGGTCGATCGTCTGGCGCAGTTGCGTACGGAAGATTCCGTCCGAACGATCCGCGGCTGGATGTCGGCCGGGAGCTAGTCGTTGCCCCCCAAGCACCTCCAATACGAGCTCCTCTCGGGCACCGAAAAGGCGGCCATCCTCATGATGGCCCTGCCTCCGGCCCGGGTCCGCGAGCTGATGAATCGGCTGGAGGACACCGAGGCGGA
>JBIPOQ010000440.1:0-3607 GCA_044379055.1 Myxococcota bacterium | reverse complement strand
CAGCCCGAAGAGCGCCAACACCACGAAGAGCCCCACGGCCCGATTGATGCGTGCATCGCGATCCATCGTCATGCCCCATCCGCGCGCGCCGTCGGCGCCCGCTCCCCTGGATTCCCGTTCGTCGGACCCCCGACCACGCTCCGCGAACCGGCGATCGCCGGCGCCTCGAGGTCCCCGGCGAGAAAGTCCTGGACCTCCGGCAGCCGGCTCGCGCGGACCGCGTCGCAGGTCCCGACGGCGACGAGACGCCCGCCCGCGAGCAGTCCGACGCGATCGGAGATCGCGAAGGCGAGATCGAGATCATGGGTCACGATGACGGCGGTCCCGCCGAGCTCGCGCCGCAGCGTCGTGATCAGCTGCCCGATGCGCCGCGAGTTCGCCGGATCGAGACCCGTCGTCGGCTCGTCGTAGAGGATCGCTTCGGGCGCGAGCGCGATCGCCCGCGCGACGGCGACCCGCTTGCGCATGCCCCCCGACAGCTCCGCGGGCATGCGCGCCTCGACGCCCGCGAGTCCGACGGCGTCGAGACACTCGGCGACCCGTGCGTCGATCGCCCCTTCCCCGAGCGCCAGATGCTCCCGCAACCCGTAGGCCACGTTCTCCCGAACCGAGAGCGAATCGAAGAGCGCCGCGCCCTGGAAGACGTACGCGATCCGCCGCCGCACCTCGACCCAGTCGCGCTCGCGAAACGTCGCGCTGTCGCGACCGTCGATCGCGATGCGCCCGGCATCGGGTCGGAGCAGGCCGACCATGTGCTTGAGCAGCACCGACTTCCCCGTCCCCGAGCCGCCGAGGAGCGTGAAGATCTCGCCGCGCTCGACGGCGAGATCGATGCCGCGCAGCACGGGCCGCCCGCCGAAGGCCTTCGTGACCCCCGAGAGCTCGATCAGCGGCGCAGGTCGCGACTCTTCCGTCACCACAACAGGATCACCTTCGTCAGGAAGAAATCCGACACGAACACCGCGATCGAGCTGACGACCACGGTCCGCGTCGTCGCCCGCCCGACCCCGACCGTTCCGCCGGTCGTCGCGAGCCCCTGATGACAGGCGATCATCGCGATCAGCCAGCCGAAGACCAGCGTCTTGACGAGACCGCTCCAGAGATCGGTCGGCGTCACCACCCCGACGACGCTCTGATAGTAGAAGTTCGCGCCGATGCCGGATTGCGTCGCGATCAGCAGACCACCGAGGATGCCGAGCCAGTTCGCGAACATCGCGAGCATCGGCAGCCCGAGGGTCGTCGCGAGCACGCGCGGGACGACGAGCTTCTGGACCGGATCGGCGCCGAGCGCGCGGATCGCATCGACCTGCTCGGAGACCGTCATCGAGCCGAGCTCGGCGGTGATGCCCGCACCGACCCGGCCGGCAACGACGACGGCGGTCAACACCGGTCCGAGCTCGAGCACGAACGCGAGGCCGACGAAGCTCCCCGTATACGGCTTCGCGCCGAAGCGGCCGAGGGCGCTCGCGGTCTGGAGCGCGAGCACCATGCCGGTGAAGAGCGCGGTGATGAAGACGATCGTCGACGAGCGGACGACGATCGCGTCGAACTGGCGCAGGGTCTCGGCAATCGGCGGGCGGCGGAAGATCAGGACGCGATGGGTGCCGAGGGCGAAGCGCGTGAAGTCGCCGACGGCGCCGAGGCGCGCGAGGGTGGCGCGACCGACGCGGCTGAGACCGCTCTCGAGGGCGCGCTCGGGATTCACGGCGTCGTCTCCTCGAGCCCCGGCGGCACCGGCCCCGGCGACGTCGCGGAGGCGCGCTCCCTCGGAGCGGGCTCGAAGCTCTGCCACCAGGCGTCGAAGGCCGGGCGAAGCGCCTCGAGCCGCGCCTCGTCCGGGGCCAGCAGGAACCAGTCGTAGCTGCACTCCGCGCCGCGGAGCGTCACCGTGCGGATGCGAAGCCAGGCCCCGTCCTCGACGCGCTCGAGGGTCTGCACGAAGCCCGGGAGCCCGCGGTGCTCGATCTCCTCGCCGGCGCCGATCCGCTTCGAGCGCGTCGCGTGGAGGACGTGGAAGGCGAGCTGGGCGGCCGTGGCCCGGGTCGGGCGGCAGCTCGAAGCCAGCGCGAAGGCGCTGCCGTCGCGATGGCGCACGGCGAAGTCGCTCTCTTCGATGCGCACCCGCTTCCAGCCCGGCTCGGCGAGGACCGACGGACGGTCGACGGTGTAGTGGAGCGTGCGGTGCTCGAAGCGCTCGCGACCGTTCGACGTCGTCGACGCGAGCCGACTCGCGCAGCCCGTGAGGAGGACGAGCCCGAGGACCACCAGGCCGAGCTCGATCCCGAAGGTCCGCCCGACCGCCGTTCGGCGCGCATCGGAGAGCCTTGCGCCTTGCCTCGAGCTCCCCCACGACCGCATCGATCCGATCCGATCCCGGGCGCCAGGGCCCGTTGCGTCGGCGACTCCGCCGCGATCCACCGCGCAGGCTACCCCAGCCCGCTCTTCGCCGACCTTGACGGCCGGGGCCCCCGTCGTTACCTCGGCGGTGTGAACGACCCCGCCTCCCCCTCGCAATCGCCCCCGCAAGCTTCGGCCAGCGCCGAACGGCTCGTCCTCGCGAGCGCGTCGCCCCGGCGACGCGAGATCCTGTCGGAGGCTGGCATTCCTTTCGACGTTCGTCCCTCGACCATTGAGGAGCGCGCGAGAGCGGGCGAATCGGCGGCCGCGCTCGTCGAGCGACTCGCGAGGGAGAAAGCCCTCGACGTCGCCCAGCAGCTCGCCGCCGCCCCGCCCCGACCCGTGCTCGGGGCGGATACGGTCGTCGTGCTCGACGGCGAGGTGCTCGGCAAGCCCCGCGACGAGGACCATGCGATCGAGATGCTCTCGCGACTCGTCGGCCGGGCCCACGCGGTGATGACCGGGATCGCGCTCGCGTGGACCGACGCGCGCGGGCTCGAGAGCCAGGTCGTGACGAGCGCCGTCGAGATGCGCGCCGCCACGCGCGAAGAGATCGTCGCGTACGTCGCGATCGGCGAGTCCCTCGACAAGGCCGGCGCCTACGCGCTGCAGGGCGGCGCGAGCCGCTTCATCACGCGCGTCGTCGGGAGTCGCACGAACGTGATCGGGCTGCCCCGCGAAGAGACCCTCGCCCTGCTCGCTCGCGCCGGGCGCGGCTGATGTCGCTGCTCGACGATGCGCGCGAGCGCCTCGCGTCCGTCGAGGCGCGCATCGCCCGCGCCGCCGGGCGCGCGGGCCGCGAGGCCCGGGAGATCACGCTCGTCGGCGTCGCCAAACGTCAGCCCCTCGAGCGGATCGTCGCGACGGTCGAAGCCGGACTGCGCGTGCTCGGCGAGAATTTCGTCCAGGAGGCGCGCGACACCCGCGACCGGCTCGCGAGCGAGCTCGGTCGCGCGGACGGACGGCCGGCGACGGCGCTCGAATGGCGCATGGTCGGGCGGCTCCAGCGCAACAAGCTGGCGCTCGCCGTGCGGGTCTTCGACGTGATCGAGAGCGTCGATCGGATCGAGCTGATCGCGCCCCTCGCGCGCCTGGCTGCGGAGGCCGATCGGACTCTCGACGTGCTGATCCAGATCAACGTCGGCGACGAGCCGCAGAAGGGGGGCGCCTCCTTCGAGGACGCCCCGGCGCTCGCCCGGGCGATCGCCAG
>JBIPOQ010000439.1:0-3612 GCA_044379055.1 Myxococcota bacterium | reverse complement strand
TCCGGCGAAAAGTGGTAATCCGCTCCCCATCTCCAACGGCAGGTCAGTTGCCGGAAGGGGGCGAAAAGGGACCGGTTCTACGGCTCGACTTCGAGGCAACAGGTCGAGGATCAACTCTGCTTCGCGCGCCAGCGCGCGATGGCCTCGGCATCGCCCCACAGCTCTTCGTCCGAGCCCGGCGCGGGCGGATGGAAGAAGAGCACGCTCCAGAGCCATCCGATGCCCTCGGAAAGGACCGTTCGCGCGCCGGCGCTCGTCCGCCACCAGACTTCCGGATCGAAATCCGGGGAGCGGAGACAGCGGATCCCGATCTCCGCGGCATCGCCGAAGGCGAGCCGGAACATCCGCCAGGTCCGCCGGCTATGGGCTCCGGATGAGACGACGTCGATCTCGCCGGGCGGCGCGTCCTGCTCGAGCGCCCATATCCGGACCCGCACCGCGCTCAGGTAGGTCCGATCCTGCGCCGAGTCCGGCGCCGGCAGCGCGATCACGCTCTCGGGCGCGAGCCCCTGCTCGACGAGGAATTGCCGGGCCAGCTCCGCATAGCTCGCCGCGCCGAGCCGATCGGCCCAGTCCGGGATCCGCCCCCCCGTCGTCACGATCCGCCGGTAGCCCTCGGCCCGCACGAGGGGCACGACCGCGCGCAGCTCCTCGGGCCCCATCCAGCCCTCGACGACGAGCAGATCCCCCCCGACCGGCTCGTCGACCGCGAGGAAGGGATAGATGCGGGGCAGCAGGATCTCGAACAGGAGGAGCGCGACCGCGGCGGCGAGCACGAAACCGCCGAGCCAGCCCCACGCGGTCGGGAGCCAGAGCGAGCGACGTCGGAGCAGAGCGGGGCGCTTCACGCGGGCAGCCTACGATCCTCGAGGCGACCCGCCAAGGCGACCCGCCCGGAGCGCTCAGCCCCGCGCAACTCGCCCCGGCCGTCCGGGGCTGGGACTTTTCGAGTCGACACCGAGGCGCGCGACCCCGACTTCGCCGCCGCCGCGCCCTCTGCGCCGCCTGGCGCCCGGCGAGCCTGGCATGGGCGATGCAAAACACCGGCCGGCCTCGCTGTGTTTCGTCCCACTCGCCCGAGAGAGGAATCCGCCGTGAACCGACCTTCGCTCCCGACCGCCGCCGACTTGATGCAGCGCCGACTCCACACCGTCTCCCCCGACGTCCCGATCGAAGAAGCGGTACGACTGCTGCTCGCCAAGGGGTATGCCGCGGCCCCCGTCGTCGACGCGGATCATCGCCTGCTCGGTCTCGTCTCGGAGCACGACTGCATTCGTGTGCTGGGCGAGGCGGTCGCCGAGGGCTGGCCCTCGGGCCTCGTCCGCGACCAGATGACGAAGGCGCTCGAAACCGTCGCCCCGACCGACGACGTCCTGTCCCTCGCCTCCCGCTTCACCCAGGGCCGCCATCGCCGGCTGCTCGTCGTCGAGAACGGCCGACTCGTCGGCCTGATCGCGCGTCGGGACCTGATGCGCGCCCTCGAGGGCATGGAGCGCGAGCGCTCGCACGCTCGCAGCAAGTCGACCTACGAGCTGATGGACGAAAGGCATCGGAAGCTCGACTGAGCCCGTCGCGGCCAAGCCCGTCAGGCGTAACAGCGCACCACTTCGACCCCGCGCTGCTCCGCCAACGGGGCGATCGCCGCGTAGATCTCGTCTTCGAACGCGTTGCTCGAGATCAGGATCGCATCGAGCGCGAGGTCCGGGATCTCCTGCGGCCCGTGGACCCGCCAGTCGAGGAACGCGCTGCCCCATTTTCCGGGATCGCTGTCGAGCAGGCAGGTGACGGCGGGCGCCAGGTCGAAGAGGTCCATCAAGAAACGCGTGTGGACGCCGGCGCCGAAGACCCCGACCCGCGCGCCCTCCCGCCGCCAGGATGCCGCACGGCGCGAGAGCCGTTCGACCAGACCCGCTTCGAGCTGGCGGCGTTCCGCCGCGTACCGTTCGACGGCCGCCCGGAGCGCGTCGCGATCGTCGACTTCGGCGAACTCGGGTCCGGCTCCGGCCGGACCGCTGCGGCGCCGGGCGGCGACCCGGAGATTCGGAATCCCGACCGCCTCGTCGAAGACGATCGGCTCGAGCCCTGCGCGACGCATCGCCCGGACGAGCGTTCCGCGCGTGAAATGCGAGAGGTGCTCGAAGGAGTAGAACTCCGAGATCTGCGCGATGGGTCTCGTCGAATCCGGCACCTCGATAACGACGAGCCCCGCGTCGCGAATCGAGCGAACGATCCGGGCGAGGGCCGCCGAGACGTCCCAGACGTGTTCGAGGACCGAGATGCAGGTCACGACGTCGTACGCATCGACCGGGAGCACCGCGGACTCGACCTCGCCGACCTCGACGTCGAGCCCGCGCGACCGAGCCCGGGCGGCGGCGCTCGGCGAGGGCTCGAGGGCCTTCTTCTGCCAGCCCTCGAGGTCGAGGCCGGCGAGCAGATCGCCCGTCGAGCAACCGACGTCGAGGATCGCGCCCGGGACCGTCGCGTCCCGTCCCGACAGCAGGGTCGACAGGAAACGCACCCGCTCCGCCGTCAGCCGATCGCGCCGCGATCCCGGTTGCAGGCTGTGAAAGATGTCGCCCGATCCCCCGCTCGCCTCTGCGTAGTGGCGACGCATGTCTTCGACGGAGGGACGCGGGTTGCTGAACATGAACCCGCAGGCCCGGCAGAGGACTTCGATCTTGCGGATCCGTCCGAGTGCGGGGCCGGCCTCGTGCTCGCGCGCGTAGACGGGATCGGACTTGCCGCTCCCGCAGAGGGGGCAATCGATCTCGACCCAGCGCGCGACTCGTCCCCGTCGATCGTCCATGGTGCCCCCGTGTCGCCGGGGCGGACCGCTCGAAGTCACCGGCGACGCCTGCATGATCGGGCAGTGGTCTGGACGACTTGACCCGAACCCCGCCAGACGTCGCGCGCACGGTCGCGCTAGGCCAGGCGCGCCGCCAGCGGATCGTCCGGGCTCGCGAACTCGATCAGCTCGATCGCGTTGCCGTCGGGGTCGCGGCCGTAGACGAAGCTCGCCCCGTCCCCGGTCTGCGGCGGGCAGTGGAAGAACATCCCCGCGGCCGAGAGGCGCTCGAACTCGGCCTTCACGTCGTCGACCTGGAGGCAGAGATGGGTGAGCCCGTGGTCGCAGACGCGACGGCGCGCGGGGGCCCGCACGGGCTCAGGCGCCGAGAACTCGAAGATCTCGATCATCGTCGGCCCCGATCGCAGCAACGCGGCGCTGAATCCGGCGCCCGGGAGATCGAGCATCTCCGCCATGCCCGCGGAGCCCGGAGGCTTCGAGAAGCGGGCGATCAGCTCGAACCCCAACAGGTCCCGGTAGAAGCCGATCGATCGGTCGAGGTCGGGAGTCGATAGGCCGAGGTGGTGGATGCCCTGAATCATCCGTGGATTCTGGCACGAACTCGGCCAGGATCAACTCGCTGCGGCGCTCGCCGGAAGAGACTCCCCCCGCTCCCGGCGGAGCTCGACCGAGAGGCTGCGCCGAATCCGGTCGATCTCCGACCAGTCGTCGAGGTCCCCTTCGATCCGCAGGATTCCGTATCCGACGAGGGCGCGATTGTCGCGGGGCGAACCGACCCGATCGCCGCGGCCGAGACGCGGAATCCA
>JBIPOQ010000044.1:0-12804 GCA_044379055.1 Myxococcota bacterium | reverse complement strand
GCAGCGACGCGTCGGCCTCGGCACCGAGGCGCGTGACCGCCTCTGGCCCGATGCGCGCGGCCGCCTCCGGACCGATCCGCGCGGCCGCCTCCGGACCAATCCGATAGGCGATCTCGATGCGATCGATGATCGATCGGCGGCCGACGGCCGCGAGGGACGACCAGAGGGCCTCGACCTGGTGGCGCTCGCATTTGAGCAGGCCGCTCGGCACCCGCAACAGCGCCGGCAGCAGGACGACGAGGGCCTCGGGGTCGAGGGCGGCCGAGAGCGCGATGCTCGGCCGCAGGGCGGCGAGGCCCGCGAGGCGGTCGCCGACGAAGGCGCCGTGGAGCTGGGGCGGGGGCTCGTCCGAGAACAGGCCTTCGGCGAGCCGCTCGACCTGATCGATCAGGACGAGGTTCTCGTCCCGGGCCGCCGACAGGAGCCCCAGCGCCGCGGCCCGATCGCCCGGCGAGAGTCGCCTTGCCCGCAGGCGCCCACCGATCATCGACGCTACTCCCCAGCGAGGACGAGCAGCACGTCTCCCTCTTCGACGGCTTGCCCCTCGCTCACGCGGATCTCCACCACCCGCCCCGCCGACGGGGCCTCGACCGGGATCTCCATCTTCATCGATTCGATCACCAGCAGGATGTCCTCCTCCGCGACCTGCGCACCCACGGCCGTCTCGATCTTCCACACGTTGCCCGTGACCTGCGCCTCGACCTCGATGTTCACGCTCGTCTCCCGCTGATGGCCGCACGGCGACGCCGCGCGAGGATCACGGAGCATGCCCGCCACCCCCCCGCCCGGCAAGCGCAGCCGCGGAGGCCGCCCGACCCCACCGACCCGGCACACCCGCGACGCCGCGCTGCTACGCTGGCCCACCCGCGGAGGACCCCGTGCTCGAGACCGTGACCCAGGGATTCAAGAACGCCACGGACCGGCTCCGCGGCGTTCGCGAGCTCACCGAAGCCAGCATCGACGAAGCCCTGCGCGACGTTCGCCTCTCCCTGCTCGAGGCGGACGTCGACCTGGCGTTGACCCGCTCGTTCCTCGCCCGCGTGAAGGAGCGGAGCCTCGGCGCCAAGGTCGAGACCAAGGTCCGCGACCGCACGGGCCGCCAGATCCGGGTCACGCCGGGCCAGCACTTCATCAAGATCTGCGAGGAGGAGCTCGCGCAGCTGATGGGGCCGGTCGATCCGTCCCTCGCGCGCAGTGCGGGCATCGTGTCGGTCCTGCTCGCCGGCCTCCAGGGCGTGGGCAAGACGACCATTTCGGCGAAGCTCGCCGTCCATCTGCGCAAGCAGGGGCGCAAGCCGCTGCTCGTCGCCGCCGACGTTTACCGCCCCGCCGCCATCGACCAGCTGAAGACCCTGGGCGCGTCGATCGGCGTCCCCGTCCACACCGGCGAGCCGGGCGAGCAGCCGCCCGCGATCTGCGCCGCGGCCTTCGCCCGCGCGAAGCGCGAGGGCTTCGACGCGATCGTCTACGACACGGCCGGCCGGCTCGCGGTCGACGACGCGCTGATGGTCGAGCTCGAGCAGATCGTGGCGGCGGTGGCCCCGGCCAACAAGCTGCTCGTCTGCGACGCGTTGATGGGGCGCGACGCGGTCAACGTCGCGAAGGCCTTCGCGGACCGGATCGCCCTCGACGGCGTGATCCTGACCAAGCTCGACGGCGATGCCCGCGGCGGCGCGGCGCTGTCGGTGAAGGCCGTGACCGGGGTGCCGATCAAGTTCCTCGGCACCGGCGAGACCGTCGACCGGCTCGAGGAGTTCCGGCCCGAGGGCCTCGCTTCCCGCATCCTCGGGATGGGCGACATCGTCGGCCTGGTCAAGGACTTCGAGGAGGTCATCGACGAGAAGGAGGCCGAGGCCGACGCCGCGCGGCTCCTGAAGGGGAGCTTCGGCCTCGACGATCTGCTCAAGCAGATGCGGATGATCCAGAAGCTGGGCCCGCTGAAGGACGTCTTCAGCAAGCTCCCCGGCATCGGCCAGATCGCCGACCAGCTCGACGACGGCGAGCTGGTCAAGGTCGAGTCGATGATCCAATCGATGACGCGGGGCGAGCGCGCGAAGCCCTCCCTCATCGACAAGAGCCGCGCCCGGCGGATCGCCGCCGGCAGCGGTCGAAAGACCTCCGAGGTCGAGCAGCTCGTCGATCGTTTCATGCAGATGCGAAAGCTGATGGGCGCGCTCGGCCAGCAGGGCGGACTGCTCTCGCGGATGTCCGGTGGCTTCCCGGGCGCCGGCGGTCCGTCGCTCGGCGGCGGGGGCGCGATGCCGCCCATGGGCCTGCCGGGTGGCCTTCCCGGCGGCATGAGCTTCGATCCGTCGATGCTGCTCGGTCGGGGCGGCGCGCCGCGCAAGCCGCAGGACGCCAAGGCCAAGAAAAACAAGCGAAAGCAACAGCGAGACTCGCGCAAGAAGCACCGGAAGAAGTAACTTCGAGCGCCGACCGGAAACCACCGCACTCCCCCCCACCCGTCCGCCCGGCCCGGCCCGAGCCTGTGAGAGCCTTATTTCCGCTCCGATTCCGCCGCACGACGGCCGATCGAGCGGGTTCAAGAGGGAGTCCATGAAGAGAATCGTGTCGATCGTGATCCTGGGGCTCCTCGCGGCCTCCGTGGCCGGCGCCGCGCGGGGCGACTTTCCGCAGCCCCGGGCCCTCGACCCCGACGTCACGTTCTGGAAGCGGATCTACAGTGAGGTCGGAACCGACGGCGGCCTGATCCACGACACCCACGACCTCGGCCTCGTCTACGAGGTCGTGAAGTTCCCGAGCCGCCACGGCACCGACCGCCACACCGAGAACCGCAAGCGCTACTACCAGGGCATCCTGCGCAGCCTCGCCGCCGGCAAGCGCACCGGCCTCTCCCGCGACGAGCAGCGCGTGCTCGCCCTCTTCGGCAGCGGCGTCACCAACGCGCGCCTCCGCCTCGCCTCCGAACGCATGCGCTTCCAGCTCGGCCAGGCGGACAAGTTCCGCGCCGGCATCATCCGCTCCGGCGCGTACATGGATCACATCCTGTCGAATCTGCGCGACATGAACCTGCCGCTCGAGATCGCGAACCTGCCCCACGTCGAGTCTTCGTTCACGCCCAACATCTACTCGCGGACCGGCGCCGCCGGCCTCTGGCAATTCATGCCGGCCACCGGCCGGCGCTTCATGCGCGTCGACCACATCGTGGACGAGCGCCTCGACCCCTGGCGCGCCTCGATCGCCGCGGCGCGCCTGCTCGAGCAGAACTACCGGGTCACCGGCAGCTGGCCCCTCGCGATCACCGCCTACAACCACGGCGCGTCCGGCATGCGCCGTGCTGCGCAGCAGCTCGGCACGAAGGACATCGCGCGCATCGTCCGCGAGTACCGCTCGCCGACCTTCGGCTTCGCCTCGCGCAACTTCTACGTCGAGTTCCTGGCCGCGACCCACGTCGCGACGAACAGCGAGAAGTACTTCGGCAAGCTCACGCTCGAGCGCCCGATCGACTTCGAGTCCGTGACGATGCCCTTCTACGCGAAGCCCAGGGACCTGGCGAACGCCCTCGGCGTCGACGTCGCGACCCTCGAGAAGGCCAATCCCGCGCTGCGCCCCGGCGTCTGGAGCAACACGAACTTCGTGCCCAAGGGCTACAGCCTGCGCGTCCCGAGCGCGGCGCTCGACCGCCCCCTCGGCGAGGCCCTCGCGGCGATGCCGAACGGCACGCGGTACGCGAGCCAGGGCGGCGGCAGCTCGACCTACGTCGTGCGCCGCGGCGACACGCTCTCGAAGATCGCGAGCCGCCACGGCCTCTCGACCCAGCGCCTCGCATCGCTGAACGGGATCCGCAGCTACAACAACATCCGCGTCGGCCAGCGGCTCAAGCTCCCCGGCACCACCCGGATGGCCCCGATGGGTCCGGACACGCCGGCGCCGAAGGAGACCGTGATCGCCGCCGCGCCGAAGCCTGCGCCGAAGCCGGCCGAGACCACGCCTTCGAAGCCCGAGCCTTCGAGCGAGGCCGCGGCGGTCGTGGCCGAAGCGAACGCCTCCGTCGTCGAGAGCTACACCGTGCGCCGCGGGGACAACCTGACGCGGATCGCGAAGCGCCATGGCCTCTCGGTGGCCGAGCTCGCGGCGATGAACGACCTCGGCAATCGCCACCAGATCCGCGCCGGACAGCGCCTGCGGATCGTGAAGGCGTCGGAGCCGACGGCCCCCCTGCCGCCCCGCGCGCCGGCCGCCGCCGAAATCCAGGTCGCGAAGGTCGAAAAGGCCGAGAAGCCGGTCGAAAAGGCCGCCCCTTCGGCGCCGAAGACCCCGCCTGCGCCGCCCCGGGTCGCGAGCCCCGCCCCGGCGCCGAAGCCCGCCGCGGCCCCCGCGCCGGCTCCCGTCGCCGTCGCGAGCCGGGAGCCCGCAGTTGCCCCCGAGGCCTGGGACCCGAACGACGAGAGCGCGACCGACCCGAGCCCGGGCCTGCTCGCCGATCCCTCGGACTACACGGTCGGCCGCGACGGCAAGATCACCGTGCAGCCCAACGAGACCCTCGGCCACTACGCCGACTGGCTCGGGGTCCGGGTGAGCCGACTCCGCCAGCTGAACGGGCTCCGCTACGGCGAGCCCGTCGACGCCCACCAGAAGCTCCGGCTCGACTTCAGCCACGTCCCCGCCGCCGACTTCGAGCGCGTGCGCGTCGAGTACCACCGCGAGCTGCAGGAAGACTTCTTCGCCGAGTGGGAGATCGAGGGCACCGCGGTCCACAAGGTCGGCCCGGGCGACTCGATCTGGACGCTGTCGACGCGGCGCTTCGCGGTGCCGATCTGGCTGCTCCGGCAGTACAACCCCGACGTCGACCTCGACGCGCTCTCGACCGGGACGCAGATCACGGTGCCCAAGCTGCGGCAGCGCAGCGCGGAGACGAGCGCGCGGGACGTGGTCGGGCGGACGGCGACGGCGGGCTGACGCGGGCCGCGCTCGCGACGGCGCTAGGCCTGGAAGACCTTCTCGTCCGGGAGGCGGATCGCGGTCAGCGGTCCGCCGTAGACGGCGCCCGTGTCGACGCCGATGCTGAACGGCGTATTCCAGCGCACGCCGAAATCCTCGTTCGGCGTATGGCCGTAGACCATCGTGATGCCGAGATCGTGGGGCAGATCGCCGCTCGTCCGGTTCCAGAGCAGGTCCTCGGGGCGCGACCGGCGCAGCGCGAAGGCGAGGTCGCCGCTGCGCAGCTGGCTCTGGCTGATGCCGGCATGGACGAAGAGATAGTCGCCCTCGACGTGGGAGAGCCGCAGCGACAGCAGGAAATCCTCGTGGCTCTTCGGCAGGCGGAAGCTCTCGCGGTCGGTGTCCTCGCGATCGAAGTAGCCGTAGCCCGCGAGCGTGCGATCGCCGCCGTTCATGAGGAAGGCGTCGCCGCCGAAGTAGGCGTCGTCGGTCCAGCCGAGGAAGTCGAGGAACATCGACTCGTGGTTGCCGAGCAGGAAGACGCATTCGTAGCGGCTCCGCAGCTCGATCAACCGCTCGATCACGCCCGGAGAATCGGGGCCGCGATCGATGTAGTCGCCGAGGAAGATCAGCTTGTCGCCCGGCTCGAGCGGGAGCAGCTCGAGCAGCTCGTCGAGCTTCTCGCGTTCGCCGTGGATGTCACCGATCGCGTAGAGCATGGGCCTCGACCGCCGGGCTCCGTCCGGGGAAAGGGGGGGCACCGGCGTCCCTCGGCCCCCATCGGTCGGCCCGGAGACCCCCTTGAAGGGATTCCGGGCGGGCTCGCGAACCGGTGCCCGGCGCTGGCTCGGGCCCGACCGTCGACGGGGGCGCCGAGGCCGCCGCGCGGTTCGCGAGCTGGCCGCAGGCCGCATCGATGTCGCGGCCCCGGTCGCGGCGCAGGGTGACGCGCAGGCCGGCCTCGTGGAGCGCGGCGGTGAACCGGTCGACCACCGCCGGGCTGGGCGGCCGGTACGGCGCGTCGGCGTGGGGGTTCATCGGGATCACGTTCACCTTCGCGGGAATGCCCGCGAGCAGGCGCGGCATCCGCCGGGCGTCCTCGAGCGAGTCGTTCACGCCTTCCATCAGGGTGTACTCGAAGAAGACGGGCCGCCGGCGATTCAGCTGGGGCTCCTGCCGCAGGGCGTCCATCAGCTCCGCGAGCGGGAAGCGCTTGTTGAGCGGGACGAGCACGTCGCGCACCTCGTCGGTCGTCGCATGCAGGCTCACCGCGAGATGGATCGGCGCCACCGAGAGCAGCGGCCCGATCTGCGGCAGGACCCCCGCCGTCGACACCGTGATGCGACGCGGCGCGAGCGCCAGCCCCTTCGGATCGACGAGGATCCGGATCGCCTCCGACACGTTCGGCAGGTTGAGCAGCGGCTCGCCCATGCCCATGAAGACGAGGTTGGTCAACACCTCGCCTTCCGGGATCCGACGCCGGGCCTGCAGGACCTGGTCGACGATCTCCCCGGCCGAGAGATTGCGCGTGAAGCCGAGGGCACCGGTCGCACAGAAGCTGCAGGTCAGCGGACAACCGACCTGGGTCGAGACACAGAGCGTGTGCCTGCGTTCCTCGGGAATCAGCACCGACTCGATGCGCGCCCCGTCGAAGGCGCGCAGCAGGAGCTTCTGCGTCCCGTCGACCGAGCGCTGGGTCGCCTCGACGACGAGCGTCTCGACCTCGAACTCGGCAGCGATCTCGCCGCGCAGCGCCGCCGGCAGGTTCGTCATCTCGTCGAGGGACGTCGCGTCCTGCCGGTAGAGCCAGGTCGCCACCTGGTCCGCGCGATAGGCCGACCAGCCGCGCTCCGCGAAGCGCTGCCGCAGCGCGCTGCGCGCATGATCCTTCAGGCTGGGTCGCCGGCGCGCGTGGGTCCGATCTCCGCCTTCGCTCATCGCGCGACCTCCTCCCCGCGAGCGGTATAGGCGAAGAAGTGGAGCGGTCGGGACTCGGCCCGCCACTGCGCCTCGTACCCCGTCGTCATCCGACCCGGCACCTCGGGCAGGAACGCGAGGGGCGCATAGCGGTTCTCGAGGGCCTTCTCGCCGGCGAGGGCCTCGTCGATCTGGTGTGCATAGGGCACGTCGTCGGTCGCGACGAAGAGCGTCCCGCCCGCGGCGAGGGCCCGCGCCGCACGGGCGACGAAGGCGGGGCCGACGAGGCGACGTTCGGCGTGGCGGGCCTTCGGCCAGGGATCCGAGAAGTTCACCCAGATCTCGGCGAGCGAGCGCGGCGCGAACCAGTCGCGCAGCCCCTCCTCGCCGCGGCCCACGACGAGCAGGACGTTCGCGAGCCGCGCCCGGGCGACCTTGCGCGCCATCTTGAGCCCCCGCTTCCAGGACACCTCGATCCCGACGAAGTCGGCGTCGGGCGCGCTCGCCGCCAGGGCCAGCAGGAACTCGCCGCGACCGAAGCCGATCTCGAGCACCCGCCGACGCGGCGCGCCGGACGCCCCGGATTCCGAGGACGCGAATCCCGGCCCCGGCGATTCGCTGGCCGTGGCCGCCGCCCGCGCGCGGGCACGGGCGAAGAGCGCGTCCCAACCGGAGTCGGCGACGTCTTCGGGCGACACACGCGGGTCGTCACCGGGAATCTCGTATTTGAGGGAGCGCCCCATGGCGGCGGGATCCTAATCGAGTCCCGCGGCCTGCGCCTCGTGGCTCGCCGCGAGGCCGCCGACGACGTGGGAGACGACGTGCCGGACGGCCCCTTCGAGGTCGTGGACGTCGATGATCTCGACGCCGAAGGCCTTTGCCCGGTCGAGCAACGCGTCCTGGATGCGCAGGATCTCCTCGAAGCTGCGCAGGTAGCGCTCGGAAGCGCGGGCGCCGCGGCCGTGGGCCCGGGCGACGATATGGGCTCGCAGCGACTCCGGATCCTGGTCCGCGGCGAGCAGGAGGATGACGTGGGCGCGATCCTGCCAGCCCGCGAGGTCGTAGAGGCCCGGGGCGAGGCTCACGCCGTCGATCACCGTGTTCGTGCCCTCGATGATCGCGCGCTCGATCACGGCGCGGACGCCGACGGCGACGGTGCGCGCCTGGTCGAGGAAGCCTTCGACGATCGGATCGAGCCCGGGCGCCACCGCGGTCACGAGCTTGGTATGGGCCTCGAAGGACGAGACGTGGAGCGTCGGGACGAGGTCGTCCGAGATCATCACGCGCATCACGTCGCGGATCGCATCGGTCGAGAGCACCCGGGCGATCGAGAGCCGGCGCGCGACCTCGATCGCGAGCGAGGACTTTCCGACGCCGCTCGTGCCGCCGAGCAGCAGGATCAGCGGCTTGGCGTCCTGGTTCTGGAAGGCCCGCCAGACCCGGTAGCGGCGGGCGTACTCGGCGCCGTTGCGACGCTCGAGCACCTCGTGGACGAGGGCGCGCAGGAGATCGCGGGTGACCTCCCGCTCGTGGCGCTGGCGGAGGATCCGCTCGATCTCGACGACGGCCTCGAGGACTTCGTCGGGCTCGAGGCCGGTCGGATAGAGCGACTGGAGCAGGCGGCCCTGATTGAAGGGCCAGCGGCCGTCCTTGCCGACGACGTCGATCCGCATCTCGGCAAGGGGCGGGAGCGGCGCCTCCCCGCGCGTCGGCGCGACGCGGGGCGCAGGCCGGGCGCCGGTGAACCGGGAGAGCGGCCCTCGGGGGCCACCCGGGTCGGGGCCTGGCTCCGCCGTCTCGCCCGGCGAGGCTTCTCCCCTCTCTCCCCTCTGCTCTGCGTTCTTCATTTGCCGTGTGCCCAATTCATCCGACCTTACCAGTCCCGGCTCGTTTGCGACATGCGCCCGGGAAGACCCGGGGACCGAGCCTGCTCCGCAGGAACCCGGAGAGCCAGCGTTCTTTTCCCGACCACTGCGACAATTCCCCGGACTTTTGGCTTGACTTGCGCCGGCCCGCCACTTTTACTCTGCCCAACCGGGTCGACTCGATCGGCAGACCCCGCTGCAGCCCGGTGAGATCTGTACCCCCCTCCGAACGTCGCCCTGCGCCGCCCGCAGTCGCCCGCCGAGGCAGCTGCAGAAGCGGACCGGGCAACGTGGTGCCGAGCCTGTCGGGGGAGAGGGACGAAAGAGATCCGGATGACGACGACCGAAGCCGCCGAGCCCCGCCCGAAGACCGATCCGAACGACGCGCCCCCGATCTCCTCTGCGACGAGCTCGGAGGACGAGGGGACGGCGCGTGTGTCGAGCCATTTCAAGACCAGCGAGGTGGTCGACCTGCTCGACCTCTCGAGGCGACAGCTCCAGTACTGGGCCAAGACGGGGCTCGTCGAGCCCTCGGCGCGGACCCCGGGCGGCCACCACCGCTACGACTTCAACGACCTCGTGGCTCTGAAGGCGACCCGGCGGCTGATCGACGCCGGCGTGTCGGTGCAGAAGATCCGCAAGAGCGTGGGCGCCCTGCGCGCGCTGCTGCCGCAGGTCGGCCGGCCGCTCTCGGAGCTGGTCCTCGTCGCCACGGGCGACGTGGTCCTCGTCTTCCACGACGACACCGTTTTCGAGGCGATCACGGGCCAGGAATGGGTCTTCCCCGTCGCCGCCTTCGAGCGTGAAGTCTCGGCCTTCCGCGACCGCCAGGAGACCGCCCGAACGCAGCAGGAGGCCGTCGCCGCCTCGCGCCGCGGCGCGCGGGCGGAGCGGAGCCGAAGGCCGGATCGGCGCGCCCCGGCGCTGCCCGTCGAGCGGCCGGCCAAGCCGACGGTGCGGAGCGCGAAGCAGAGTCGAAAACGCTGGAGCAGGACCGGCTGAGCGAGAGGGCTCGGTTTTCTGCGAACGAACGAGCATCCAGATCACACGCCCGCGGCCTGGGCCGCGGTCGGTACGCCTCGGGGGGGGACGTCATGCGTGTCATCGCCATCGTGAATCAAAAAGGCGGGTGCGGAAAGACGACGACGACGGTCAACCTCGCCGGCGCGCTGGCCGACGAGGGCCACCGCGTGCTCGTCGTCGACATGGATCCCCAGGCCCATGCGACCCTCGCGCTCGGCCTCGAGCCCGACGACCTCGAAGCGAATCTCTACGAGGTGCTGGTCGAGCCGACCGGCTCGGGGCGCCTCGACTCGATCATCGTGGACGTCAGCGAGTCGATCGATCTCGCGCCCTCGAGCATCGTCCTGTCCGCCCTCGAGCAGAAGCTCGCGAGCGAGCGACACGACGCGCGCACCGAGCGCCTCGCGGCCGCGATCGACGGCCTCCCGCCCCTCTACGACTTCGTGCTGATCGACTGCCCGCCCAACGTCGGCCTGCTGACCTTCAACGCCCTGCGCGCGGCCCGCGAGGTCATCATCCCGCTCGAGACGAGCTTCTTCGCGATCGATGGCGTCCAGAAGCTGCTCGAGACGATCAGTCTGCTCTCCGACCGGATCGGCCACCGCCTGCACGTCCGCGTCCTGCCGACCCTGTACGACGGCCGTACGCGCTATGCGCGCAACACCCTCGGCGAGATCCGCGAGCTCTTCAAGGAGCTCTGCTTCGACTCCGTCGTCCGGCTGAACGTGAAGCTCCGGGAGGCGGCGAAGGCCGGCGTGCCCGTGTCGCGTTATGCGCCGGCGGCGATCGGTGCCCAGGACTACGCCTCGGTCGCGATGGAGCTCTCGGCCTCGTCGCCGGAGACCCTCCAGGTCCTCGGGCCGGAACGAAACGGCGCGAGCGCGACGCCCGGCGCGCCGCGAGAGGTCGTCGTCCGCTTCAAGGATGCGGCGGCGGGCGACGTGCGCATCGCCGGGGATTTCAACGGCTGGGTGCCCGACCGCGGCGTGCGCTCGTTGATCGCGTCGGAAGGGCAGACTCGGGTCTGGACCAAGGTCCTGACGCTCGAGCCCGGCACGTACCAGTATCGGTATGTCGTCGACGGGGAGTGGCGGGAGGATCCGGCGAATCCCCAGTCGGCGCCGGGGCCGACGGGGCAGCCGAACTCCATTCTCCACGTGCGCTGACGTGCCGCGCGACCTGTCCGACGTCCTCCACTACTTCCTGCCCGAGCTCGACGGCGACGCCGAAGGGCCGCCGGATCCGGCGCGGCCCTTCCTCCGGCGCGGCGACGCGACGAACCCGTCGCCTGCGCGGCGGCGCGGCCTGCCGCCGCGGCGCGAGTCGAGCCGATTCCCCCTGTCGATCCTCGGCATCCCGATCGGCGAGCGCGACGTCGTGAATGCCGCCTACACCTGGAACCTCGCCCTCGAGACCGCTCGGCTCGGCGGCTCGAGCGCGATCGTCGCACCGGAGATCGACCGCGACTCGCCGCTCTGGCCGGGATCGGGTCCGGGGCATCTCGGCGTCGACATCGTCTACAGCGCGGCGACCGATCTCGTGGGCCTGCGCCGCGCCGCCGCGGAGGTCGCCGAGCAGCGCGGCCGGACCGCACGGCGCGGGGGCATCGTCTTCACGCGGATCCCGCCGGCCTGGCTGGCCGAGCCCACCCTGACCGTGAGGACCACGAAGGCCGAGCACGCCGCGTCGCCGACGGTCGAAGACATCGCCGGCGACGACTGGATCCGCTGGCTCCTGGTCTTCAGCTCGGCCCGGCGGCGGGACGTCGAAGCGACCTTCGAGAGCGTGCGGCGCTGGGTGCGCGAGCGGCCGGGGCTCGAGATCGGCGTGACGATCCATGGCGTGCGCCAGATCGCCGAGGCCCGCGAGGCCTTCGACGAGCTCGCGCGCAGCTGCGACGAACGGCTGGGGCTGCCGCTGGCGAGCTACGGACTCCTCGTCGACGATCTCGAGGTCTATCGCTCGATCGCCGCCGGTCGGCCGATCGGCGAATCGCAACCCACGGTCCCGGCGGCCCGCGCCCTGACGGACGTGGCGCGTCTGCTCTACGAGGACGCGCGGAGCCGGGTGCTTGGCTGATCCCCGCGAAGGCCCGACGTGGGCCGGCTTCGCGGACCGCGCGAGCCTGCGGCGAGCCCTGCGACACGCGCTGGAGACGGCCCTGCCCGACCTCCGGATCGTCGCCGAGGGTTTTCTCGCCGAGGTCTCGCCGATCGATCTGCTGGGCGTGGGCGCCGAAGGCGAGCTGATCGCCGTCCGGTGGGCCGCGCCCGGCGCGGATCCCGAGACCCTGACGCGCGTCCTCGCCGATCTGTCCTGGCTCCGTCCGCGCCGGGTGGATCTCCTGAAGCTCGCCGCCGGGCTCGGGATCGACCCGTCGACCGAGCCGCGGGCGCTGCTCGTCGCGCCGGAGTTCGGGCGCGAGACCCGGGCCGCCGTCGACAATTTTCCCGCCGACACGGTCCAGCTCTGGCGCTGTCTGCCCGGGGACGAGAACGAGCGGCCGACGCTGCGCGTCGAGCCGGTCGATCCGGTCGAGCGACCCGCTCCCCTCTCCGCGCCCTCCGATGCGGGGAGCGGATCGCCCGGGGAGCCGAGCCGAGCCGCCGCCCCCCGTGGCGCGCGCCCGCTGCAGGCCCCGGCGGCCCCGCTCCCGGCCCCCACCGGCCGGCCGCGATCGGCCCTCGAGGCCAGTCCCCCGCCGCGTCCCCCGAGACGGCTCGAGCCCCCCGATCGACGCGTGCCGCTCACCGACCCGCCGAGCCCCTCCGCCTTCCGGACCGGGCTGCGCGAGGCCGACCTCGCCCCGGCCCCGCCGCCGGCGGATCGGGATCGGCCCGAACCCGAAGCCGTCTTTCCCGGCTCTCCCGGCCTCTAGAAGCTCGCCTCCGGGGGGCTCGGCCCATCCCGAGCCGTTTTTCGGCACCGGTGACAATTTTTGCCACCTCCGACGCCTTCGCGGCTACTTCCAATCCGGGGGTTTCTCTGGATCGATCTGGGCGATCCGGAGACGTCTCGTTCGAAGGTGCTCGGGTGGGCTGGAAGCAGCGCGCGAGGGCCGGAAACGAGCCGGTTGGATGTGGTCTGAGGTCTTCGG
>JBIPOQ010000438.1:0-3615 GCA_044379055.1 Myxococcota bacterium | reverse complement strand
GATCCATCGCAACGCCGAGCGCGGCTTCACGTCGATCACCTTCCCGGAGCGCCCGCACGCCGTCGGCATGCCGAACCTCTGGGACCGCAAGCACTGGGATCCGATCATCCAGGCCTGCGTCGACACGGACACGGTCATCTCGCTCCACGTCGGCAGCTCCGGCATGTACGCGATCCCGGAAGGCGCGCCCCAGCTCCAGCTCGGCGCGACGATGTTCGGCCAGCTCTCCCTCGCGGCCTGCTCGGACTGGCTCTGGAGCGAGTACCCGCTGAAGCACCCGACGCTCAAGATCGCCATGTCGGAGGGCGGAATCGGCTGGGTCGCGATGCTGCTCGACCGCCTCGACAACATCATCGATCGCTCGGGCTACGGGCTCGGCTGGCCCATCCGCCCGGCCGACGTGCTGAAGCGGAACTTCTGGTTCTGCACCCTCGACGATCCGTCGACGATCGACACCCGTCACCGCATCGGCGTCGAGAACATCCTCTACGAGACGGACTACCCCCATGGCGACGGCACCTGGCCCGACAGCCAGCAGGTCATCGAGAAATACTGGGGCCACATCCCGACCCGCGAGATCCGCATGATGTGCAGCGAGAACGCGGCGAAGCTCTATCGCCATCCGCTTCCGAAGGTCGTGCTGCCGCGCGACTGAGACGATCCGAAACAGCCGAGACAGGAGTCGACATGACATCGATCGTGATTCGTGGGGGACAGGTCGTCGACGGAACCGGGCGCGCGGGCTACGCGGCCGACGTCCTCGTGAAGGACGGACGCATCGCCGAGATCGGGAAGAACCTCTCGGGCGACACGACCCTCGACGCCTCCGGCGCCGTCGTCGCCCCGGGCTTCATCGACATCCACACGCATTACGACGCCCAGGTCTTCTGGGATCCGGGCCTGACGCCGTCCTGCTTCCACGGCGTCACGACCGTCGTCGCGGGCAACTGCGGCTTCACGATCGCGCCGACCCGGGCGGCCGACCGCGAGACGATCGCGTTGACCCTCGAGAAGGTCGAGGACATGAACCCCGCGAGCCTGATGGCGGGGATTCCCTGGGACTTCGAGACCTTCCCGGAATACCTCGCCTCGGTCGAGCGCCGCGGCACCGTCCTCAACTACGCCGCCTACGTCGGCCATACGGCGCTTCGCCTCTACCACATGGGCGACGCCGCCTACGAGCGCGAGGCGACCGAGGACGAGGTCCGCGCCATGTCGCGCTCCGTCCGCGAGGCGATGGAGGCGGGGGCCGTCGGCGTCGCGACGAGCCGTGCGCCGACCCACGTCGGGATCGGTGGCCGGCCCGTCTGCAGCCGGCTCGCCGCGATCTCCGAGTTCGAGGCGATGGCGCAGGAGCTCGCGAAGCTCGGGCGGGGCGTGATCGCGTCGACGCTCGGTGCGGGCTTCGCCTACGACGAGGTCTACGCCTTCCAGCGCCGCCTCGGCGTGCCGCTGACCTACACCGCTCTGCTCGCGATCCCCGGCCTCTGGCAGCACGCCTCGAAGGTCCACGCCGCCGAGTACGAGAAGGGGACCGGCGTCTGGCCGCAGATCTCCGTGCGCAAGGTGACGCTGCAGATGCAGCTGAAGGCGCCGTTCTCCTTCGACCAGGTGAAATGCTTCACCGACCTCTACCAGGAGGCTCCGGAGCAGCGGGCGGTCCGCTACCGCGACCCGGCCTGGCGCGCGATGGCGATCGAGCAGCTCAAGTCGACACCGCTGCCGACGCGCTGGGAGAACTTCATCCTCGCCGAGAGCGACGTCCATCCCCAGCACATCGAGCGCAAGCTCGCCGACATCGCCCGCGAGCGCGGGGAGCACCCCTTCGACACGATGGTCGCCCTCTCGCTCGAGGAGAATCTCGAGACGCGCTTCCGCTACGTCCAGGCGAACGACGACGAGGCGGGCATCACGCATCTGCTCCAGCAGAAGCAGATGGCGCTCGGCCTCTCGGACGCGGGGGCCCACGTCGGCATGCTCTGCGACGCGCCGCTGCCGACGGATCTGCTGGGCAACTGGGTGCGCGAGCGCGAGGTGATCTCGCTCGAGACCGCGGTCCACAAGCTGACCGGCGAGCCGGCCGGGATCTTCCGCTTCGAGGATCGCGGGGTCCTGCGACCGGGCGCCCACGCCGACGTCTGCATCTTCGAGCCCGACACCGTCGGTCCGGGCAAGATCCGGCGGGTCCGGGATTTTCCGGCCGGCGCCGATCGGCTCACGGCCGATACGCCGACGGGCGTCCGCCACGTCCTCGTCAACGGCTCGCCGATCCACCAGGACGGGAAGCGCCGGCTCGAGGCCGTCGAGGAGAAGCCGGGGCAGCGTCCGAAGCAGCTCTCCTTCCGTTAGGCCTCGTCGGGAATCGCCCGGGCGGCCGGCGCCCGGCGTTCCCTTCTTCGCCGAGAGGTGATCATGGAAAAGCCCGTCATCCTCGAGGTCGCGCTGAATGGCGCGACCCCGACCAGTCGCAATCCCCACGTCCCGCAGACCCAGGCCGCGCTGGTCGCCGATGCGATCCGGTGCCTCGAGGCGGGGGCCTCGATCGTCCATACCCACGCCCCCGACATCTCCGTCGCGGGCGAGGCCGGCGCGCGCCTCTACCTCGAGCATTTCGAGCCGATCGCCGCCCGCTTCCCGGACGCGATCCTCTATCCGACGCTCGTCTTCGGCAAGACGATTGGTGAGAAGACGAGCCACCTCGAGCCGCTGCGCCGCCTCTTCCCCCTCCGCATGGGCTTCGTCGATCCGGGCTCGGTCAATCTCACGGCGACCGGCGAGGACGGCATGCCGTTCCCGACGGACTGGGTCTACGCGAACTCCCCCGCCGACATCGCCTACAAGTTCGAGCTGTGCAAACGGCTGGGGCTCGGGCCGGGGATGGCGATCTTCGAGCCGGGCTTCCTGCGCATGGCGCTCGCGTTCGTGAAGGCCGGGGCGATGCCGCAGGGCGCCTTCCTGCGCTTCTACTTCGGCGGCGAGGCGAGCTACCGCGGGCCGGGGCAGATCGATCTGCTCTTCGGGATGCCGCCCCGCAAGTCGGCCCTCGACGTCTATCTCGAGATGCTGGGCGACGTCGACCTGCCGTGGTCGGTGGCGGTGGTGTCCGGGGATCCCTTCGAGGGCGGGCTCGCCCAGCACGCCCTCGAGCGCGGGGGCCATCTCCGGGTCGGGCTCGAGGACTACGCCGGCGAGCGGCGCGTGACGAATCTCGAGCTCGTCGAGCAGGCGGTGGCGCTGTGTGCCAAGGTGGGGCGGCCGGTGGCGACCGCGAAGCAGGCGGCCGAGATGCTGCGGCTCCCGAGCTAGTCGGGAATCACGGGCGGCCGGCATCGCTCGGCCCGGAGCGGGGTTGATGCAGGTCGAAGCGCACGAAGGTCACGGCTGGTGGCCCTATGTGGTCCCCTACGTCGCGTTCCTCCTGCTGTCGGAGGTCGGGGCCCGATTGCCCGATGCGGCGGATCCGATCGTGCTCGCGTTGAAGCCGGCCATCGTATTGGGGCTGGTCGTCTGGTTCCGGGGGCAGGGGGCCTATCCCGAGTGGCGCAGGCCTGCGGTGCCGATGACCGCGGGCGGCTTTCTCCAGGACGTCGCGGTCGGGCTCGCGCTGACGGCCGT
>JBIPOQ010000437.1:0-3617 GCA_044379055.1 Myxococcota bacterium | reverse complement strand
AGCGCGTGGAGCGCGCGGCGACGCTCTAGTCCTCTTCGGGGGCCCCGTTCCCGTGGGCCCGGATCCCCGACCCGGCCTTCCGGGTCGGGGAGGGCAGGGCATCGGATGATCGTCGGAGTGGCCGTCGTCGAGCTTCGGGTCCACGAGTCCCAGTCGCTGAAAGAGAAGCGGGGCGTGGTGCGCAAGATCGTCGGGCGCCTGCGGCATCGCTTCAACGTGTCGGTCGCCGAGGTCGGCGGTCAGGACACCTGGCAGCGGGCCGTCGTCGGGCTCTCGTGGGTGGGCAACGACGAGGCCTTCGTTCGGCGCGAGCTCCTGAAGGCGATCGAGCTCGTCGACGAGATGCGTCTCGCAGAGGTTCTCGGCAGCGAGATCGAGCTGCTGCGGCTTCCGCTCGAGACCGGCGCCTTCGAGCCCGGCGCCGAGGCGGAAGCCGACGAGACGGAAGAAGAAGATCTGGATCTGCCGTGGTCGCGGGCGCCCGAGGGCGATCGCGATCGTGGAGAGGAGTGAGCAGGTTTGGCCGATTCGGTCCGCGTACAGCGGGTAGCGGAGCAGATCCGGGCAGAGCTGTCCGAGGTCCTGCGCGAGGAGGTGCGGGATCCGCGGCTCCGGCTGATCACGATCACGCGGGTCAAGCTCGCCGTCGATCTGGGCGCCGCGACGATCTTCTACAGCCCCCTCGGAGAGGATCCGGACGAGGCGCGTCAGGCGGAGCTCGCCGAGGCGATGGCCTCCGTGTCTGGATTCCTGCGACGGCAGCTCTCGCGTCGGATGAAGCTGCGCCACACGCCGGAGCTGCGCTTCGTCTTCGACGATTCGATCGCCGAGGGCAGCCACATGCTGAGCCTGATCCGCTCCCTCGACATTCAGCCCGAGCCGGTTACGCCGCCCGAGGCGTCGCTTGCGGGAGCCCCCGAAGATTCGCCCGACGACGAGGAGGAAGCCGATGTCTCGCCGCAGTCCGAGACGTAGCCGCTCCGAGCTCCCGGGCGCCTCGGGATTCCTCGTCGTCGACAAGCCTGCCGGCCGAACCTCCCACGACGTGGTCGACGAGGCGCGGCGCTGGCTCGGGACCCGGCGCGTCGGCCATCTCGGAACCCTCGATCCCCAGGCGACGGGCGTGCTCCCGCTCGCGATCCGCCAGGCGACCAAGCTGATCCCCTTCATCGAGGCGAAGCAGAAGGTCTACGACGGAACGGTCGTGCTCGGCATCGAGACCGACACGCTGGACGCCGAAGGCGAGATCGTCGCGCGGCACGACGGACCGCTGCCGACCCGCGAGCAGGTCGAGGCCGCCCTCGCGCGCTTCCGGGGCGACGTGCAGCAGGTGCCGCCGATGTACAGCGCCGTCAAGAAGGACGGCGTCCCGCTCCACCGCCTCGCCCGCCAGGGCATCGACGTCGAGCGCGAGCCGAAGTGGATCACGATCGAGGAGATCGTGCTGACGCGCTTCGAGTCGCCGGCCTTCGACCTCCGGGTGCGCTGCAGCGCGGGGACCTACGTGCGCGTGCTGGCGGCGGACGTCGGGCGGATGCTGGGCTGCGGCGCCCATCTCTCCGGCCTGCGCCGGACGGCGAGCGGACCCTTCCGGATCGAGCAGGCCCGGACCTTCGCCGAGTGCGCCGAGCTCGCCGCGACCCAGAAGCTCGAGGGCGAGCTCATCTCCCCGGCCGCGGCCCTGGGCTTTCCCGTCCTGGCCGTCTCCGGCGAGCAGCAGCGGCGTCTCCAGAACGGGGGGGACCTCGCGCCGGGCGATCTCCACCGGGAGCCCCCGGGTACCCGGGTCACGGTCGTCGATGCGCAGGGGCAGGTGCTGGCGGTGACCGAGCTCGGGGCAGATCGCCGACTCCGGCCGCTCCGGGTGCTGGCGCCGGAGCCGGGCTGACCCGGATTCGGGGCCTCGGAGGGGGCGATCCTCGATTTTCCCGTTGCCAGCCCGGGCGGCCTGGGCCAAACTGCCGCGGTTCCAAAAACGGATGCAAATCAAAGAGTTCTCGCCGGGATCGCGCGATCCGCGTGGTGCGGACGATGCGGTGCGGACGAGAGGAGACAGAAGACTTGATCTCTGCAGAGAAGAAGGCCGAAATCATCGGTGCGAACCGACGCGGCGCCGCCGACACGGGCTCTCCCGAAGTCCAGATCTCGATCCTGACGGAGCGGATCTCGGGACTTCAGGAACATTTCAAGGTCAACGAGAAGGACCACCACTCGCGCCGCGGCTTGCTGCGGATCGTGAGCAAACGGCGGCGCCTGCTCGACTACCTGAAGCGCAAGGACACGGATCGGTACCGTGCCTTGATCGAACGACTGGGAATCCGACGCTGATGGATTCTGCCCTGGGCGCGCCTCGTGCGCGCCCTTGGTGCGTTCGGGGCCGGGAGTCGATCCTGCCCGAGCGTGAACGTTGAATCCCGATCGTCGTGTTTTTCGTGTCTTGTGTGTTGTGTGTTGATTGGCCTGAGCCGTTCCAACGGGATCCCGTGTTATGCGGGAGTCGGCCATACGCGAACCTCCCCCCCCAGATCGATCGCGCTCGTTCGCGCTCGTTCGCGCATGGGTGATCCTGCATCGCTCGTGGATTTCGTTGGAATCCGGTCTAGGCGCTCACGGAGAGCATCTGCCCGGCAGGCTGTGAATGCACCGGCTCTGGCTCTGACTCGAGAAGAGTGAGGAGAGGCCAGGCCGGTGAGGAGTATGGAATGCCTTATTGGTTCGAACCCACGTCCATGACCGTCGACATCGGCGGCCGGACCATGAAGATCGAGACCGGCAAGATCGCCAAGCAGGCGGCCGGCGCTGCGGTCGTCACCTTCGGCGACACGGTCGTGCTCGTGACCGCCGTCCACTCGACCCCCCGACCTGGGATCGATTTCTTCCCCTTGACCGTCGACTACGTCGAGAAGTTCGCCGCCGCGGGCAAGATCCCGGGCGGCTTCTTCAAGCGCGAAGGACGCCTCGCGGATCGCGAAGTGCTCGTGTCGCGCTTCATCGACCGTTCGATCCGGCCGCTCTTCGCGGACGGCTACAACGACGAGACGCAGATCACGGCGACCGTGCTCTCGTCGGACCCGGATCATCCGGCCGACCTGTGCGCCTTCGTCGGAGCCTCGGCGGCCCTTTCGATCTCGGAGATTCCGTTCCTCGGCCCCATCGCGGCCGTGCGGATCGCGCGGGTCGGCGGGGAGTACCGGATCAACCCCGGACCGGAGGCCGCCGAGGGCAACGACCTCGATCTGATCGTCGCCGGCAGCCAGGGCTCGATCGTGATGGTCGAGGGCGGCGCGAACCAGCTGCCCGAATCCGAGGTGCTCGAGGCGCTGCGCCATGCGCATCGCGAGATCCAGAAGATCATCGCGGCGATCTCCGATTTCGCCGCGAAGGTCGGCAAGCCGAAGCTCGCGGCGCCGGCGAAGGTCGACAAGTCGGCCCTCGAAGCCGACATCCAGAAGCGCGCCGGCGATCGTCTCGGCGAGGCCTTCACGATCAAGGACAAGAAGGCGCGCAGCACCGCCGTCAAGTCGATCGAGAAGGAGATCAAGGAGCAGATCCTCAAGGAGTACCGCACCGCGGAGTTCAACCCGCGAACGCTCGCCGACTTCGAGGCGCGCACGACC
>JBIPOQ010000436.1:0-3620 GCA_044379055.1 Myxococcota bacterium | reverse complement strand
CGCTGGAACGGAAGGGAACGGCGATCACCGCGACCCGATCGCCGCGAGCCGCCATCGCCTCGAAGGTTTCGAGCGGATGCCGGAGCAGATCCAGATGGATCCGCGCGGCCGCGAAACCTCCGATCGGTTCAGACGATGCCGTCGTCGCCGCGCGCTCTTCCACCCGACGACCGACCGATTTCCCTGCGTTCGAGTGCATGGTGGTAGCGGTGCGCGGACTTGAACCGCGGACCTACGGCTTATGAAGCCGCCGCTCTAACCAACTGAGCTACACCGCCCCAATTCGAGCTTCGATCGCCGCGCCGATCCGGGGATCCGCGCAGGCTGCCATCGCAGGCCCGGCACTCTAGCGCAGGACGCCGGCCCGCCCAGCCTCCCGGCCGGCGAGCCTTCCCCCTACTCGTCCTTCTTCTTTGGTCTCGCCTCGAGGTCCGCCAGGCTCTTCTCGAGGGCCGTCACCCGGCCGAGCAGAGTCTGGTAGTCCCGCGCCGAGACCGCGACCGCGGGCCGCGCACCGGCCGGCGACGACGCGACCGCCTCGCCGTGGGCGAACCGGCTGACCTTGCCGGCCAGCTCGTCGAGGTCGGGGATGATGTCCCCGATGCTGCCCGAGTGGACGAAGATCTCGCGCAGGGGCTCCTGCCCGCGACCCGTGGCGGTCGGGGCGCATTGGACGTCGAGGCTCGCGCCCTGCCCGAATCGCGTGAAGGAGCCGAAGAGGACGTAATCCGCCCCGAGCCGACGGCCCATCTCCCGTGCCCGGGCGAGCTGGGTCGTGCCCTTCATGTTGGGATCGGGCTCGATCAGCGCAAGGGCCCCGATGCGCTCGAGGCGCGCCGTCAGCATGTCGTCGAGGCCTTCGCGCAGGTAGGTCGGGTCCTCGGCGCTGTGGACCAGGACCGGGAGCAGCAGGAGCTTCGGAGCGGAGTCGGCGGCCGCGGCGGGCCCCGCAACGATCCCCGCGAAAAGCGCGCAGCCGATCAGCCCGAAGAGCACGCAGCCGCGCACGAGACGCGCGCCTGCGAACCGCGCGGCGGAGAGCCCGGAGCGGCTCGCGCCGGTCGTCGATCGAGACCGTCCATCGCTCATCGCTGGATTCCCCCTCCCGCCGTGCCTGGGCAGGGCGGGCGGATTCTCTGGAATCCACTCCCGAGCGTCAAGCACCGGACTCAATCGCCGGCCGCGGCCCTCGCCTCGTCCCGGGCGCCGGTCGTCGGCCCCGGCAATCGCACGTAGAACGTCGCGCCGTTGCCCGGGGAGCTCTCGACTTCGATCGAGCCCCCGTGATCGGCGATGATCTGGTGGGAGATCATCAGGCCGAGACCGGTTCCCTTGTCGGGATCCTTCGTCGTGAAGAAGGGATCGAAGATCTTCTCGAGGTTCTCCTCGGAGATGCCTTCGCCGGCGTCCTGGAACCGGATCCGGACCCCGGACGGCGCCGTCATCGGGCCGTCGGGGTCGATGGCGATCGAGATCGAGCCCCCGGACCGACTCGCCTGGATGGCGTTCAGTGCGAGGTTCAGGAAGACCTGGTGGAGCTGGTCCCGGATGGCCGGGACCGTCAGGACCGCGTTCGACACGTGCAGGTGGATCGTCACGCCGGCCTGCTCGGTCTCGCGGTGGAGCAGCCGCACGACCTGACGCACGACCTCGGCGACGTCGACCCGGGTCTTGCCGTTGGCGGGCGCGGGACCGCCGCGGCCCAGGCGGCTCATGGCTTCGACGAGCCCGCGGATCCGTTCGAGCTCGCCGCAGGCCAGCTCGTGGTACTCGCCCCAGAAGCTCGGGTCGTCGCTCGTGCGCTTCTGGGGGGCGAGGGTCATGAAGGTGTTCAGCGAGGTCAGCGGGTTGTTGATCTCGTGCGCGAGACCGGCGGCGAGCGTGCCGAGGGTGCCCAATCGATCGACCCGGCGGACCTGGGCCCGCGAGCGGCGCAGATCGTCGACGAGCTTCGCGTTCTCGATCGCGATCACGGCCTGGGTCGCGAGGCCTTCGACCAGCATCCGGCCGTCCGCCGCGAGCCGCTGCCCCCCGCGCCGGTTGTCGACGGCGAGCGCGCCGACGACGCGCTCCTTGCCGACGAGCGGCACGACGTAGAGCTCCTCGGCGGCGACCTCCGTCATCCAGGCGCGCACCGGCGCCTCGACCTCGGCGGAAGCATCGCCGTGCAGCAGCTGCGACTCGCCTTTGTAGAGGCGATCGAGGAAGGCCGGAGCCTCGTCGGGCTCGATCACGAGGTCGCGCAGACGGCGCGCGACGTCGTCGTCGGGCTCGTGGGCGACGAAGCGGAGGCGATCCGCATTCTCGTCGAAGAGCAGCACGCTGCACCCGTCGAAGGCGAGCTCGTCGCGCAGGGCGGTGAGCAGCGTGTCGTAGAGACGGCCCCGGTCGATCTCGCGGTGGATCGTGCGCGAGAGCCGGTTCAGCACCATCAGCTCTTCGAGCAGGGTCGCCCGCTCGGCCTCGAGGGCGTAGGCCTCGATGGCGCGCTGGATGGTGAGCCGCATGTCCTCCGGCTCCCAGGGCTTCGGGATGTAGCGGTAGATGTTGCCCGCGTTGATCGCGTCGCCGAGGATGCGCGCGTCGCCGTAGGCGGTGACGAGCATGCGGATCGCACGGGCATCGAGCTCGCGGACCTGGCGGAGGAACTCGACGCCCTCGATGCCCGGCATCTTCTGGTCGGACAGCACGACGGCGACGGGATGCTGGGCCATCAGCTCGAGGCCCGCCTTCGCGCTCTCGGCGGTCAGGATCGTGAAGTCGCGGCGGAAGGTCAGCTGGAAGACGCGCAGGTTGTCGCGCTCGTCGTCGACGTAGAGCACCGGGTACTCGCGATGATCCATCAGTCGGGTCGGCTTCGGTCGCATCGATCCCCCGCAATCGAATCGACGCGAACGGCCGCGGCAGGCGGGTTCGGTCGTGTTTCGCGGATTCGGTGGGATCGGGGGTCGAATTGAGCACAACCTGGGGAGAACGAAGGAAGAGCACCGGCAGCCGTCGGGATCCCGCGTCCGGACGCCGATCGACCGGCAGGGCCCCGGCAGGGGACCCGCAGTCGGGCGCGGCCGCGCGGATCCGGGGCGAGCGCCCCGGGGCGCGACTAGTCGACCTGGCGCAGCTGGATCCCGGCCTCGGCCAGGAGGTCGAGGGAGACCTGGCCCAGGGGGTAGTCGCTCTGGTAGACGACCTCGACGATGCCCGAATTGATGATCATCTTCGTGCACTGCAGGCAGGGCGAAAAGGTCGAGTAGATCGTCGCCCCCTTGAGCGCCACGCCGTGATAGGCGGCCTGCGTGATCGCGTTCTCCTCCGCGTGGGAGCAGAGACACTCGTCGAGGCGCGTCCCGCCGAGGGCGAGCTGATTGCAGCGCGGGCAGCCGCCCTCGTTGCAGTTGCGGGTCCCGCGCGGGGTCCCGTTGTAGCCCGTCGAGATCAGGCGGCGATCGATCGTGACGACGGCGGCGACCTTGCGCTTGACGCAGTTGCTGCGCGACGCGACGACCCGGGCGATCGACATGAAATAATCGTCCCAGCCCGGACGGGCGAAGGAGAGGTTCGAGCGGACCCAGCCCTCGACCTGCTTCTGGAAGGCCTCGAGCGATTCGTCGTTCGAGATCCGG
>JBIPOQ010000435.1:0-3635 GCA_044379055.1 Myxococcota bacterium | reverse complement strand
GGGAGCCCCTTCGAGAGCGCCTCCCATTCCTGGCCCCCGCTGCGACTGCGATAGACGCGCAGCTTTCCGTCCGGCGGAAAATGCTCCGAGTCGCTCTTGATCGGCACGACGTAGATCGTCTCGGGCTCGTGGGCGTGGACGTCGATCACGAAGCCGAAATCGCTCGGCAGGTTGCCCGAGACCTCGCGCCAGGAATCGCCGCCGTCGTCGCTGCGCATCACGTCCCAGTGCTTCTGCATGAAGAGCGTGTCGGGGCGGGAAGGGTGCATCGCGATGTGGTGCACGCAGTGGCCGACCTCGCCCGTCGGGTCGGGGATCTGCTCGGAATGGAGGCCCTTGTTGATCGGGCGCCAGGAGCCGCCGCCGTCGTCGGTGCGGAAGCTGCCGGCCGACGAGATCGCGACGGTGATGCGCTCTGGCTTCGTCGGATGGAGCAGGATCGTGTGGAGGCAGAGGCCGCCGGCGCCGGGCTGCCAGTGCTGGCCCGTGCCGTGGAGGCGGAGGCCCGAGAGCTCCTGCCAGGACGCGCCGCCGTCGGTCGACTTGAAGAGGGCGGCGTCCTCGACGCCGGCGAAGACGGTGTTCGGGTCCGTCAGCGAGGGCTCGAGATGCCAGACGCGGGCGAACTCCCAGGGATGCGGCGTGCCGTCGTACCACTGATGCGTGCCGGGGACGCCGTCGTAACGGAAATCGTTGCCGACCGGCGTCCAGCTCCGGCCGCCATCGTCGGAGCGCTGGATCAGCTGGCCGAACCAGCCGGTGCTCTGCGACGCGTAGATCCGGTTCGGATCCGCGGGCGAACCCTTCAGGTGGTACATCTCCCAGCCCCCGAAGAACGGCCCCGCGACGTCCCAGCGCTGGCGTCCCTCGTCCGAGGTCAGGACGAACGCGCCCTTCTTCGTGCCCACGAGAACGCGAACTCCCTTGCGCATGACTTCTCCTCCCGACGCGACCGCGTCGACACCCCGTTCTGGGGCGAAACGGCTCGCCGACCGTACCGCCCCTCGGCGCTCCGCCGCTCGCCATCCCCACCCGGTGCGGTGCGACGACCGAGCGCCTGGCTCGACGACCTGACGTTCCAGCCCCGGCCCGTTCGACAACCCGCACCCGCGTTGCCCGCCGATTGCCTCCGCCTGAGTGCAATCCGCGACTGGCCCCCGGGCGGGCCCAAAAGCCATCAAGTCGCCCCAACGCAGGGCCGATCCGCCCCTGGATGCCGATGGACGTACTCAGCCAGGACGAAGAGCTGAAGCTGCTCGAGATCAAGCTGAATCAGCTGAAGCTCGACTACGAGAAGTACTTCATCGGGACGCGCCCGACGGAGCCGGGCCAGCTCCGGAGCGAGATCCAGAAGGCCATCATCAAGTGGTCGAATACGCGGATCACGAACTCCGCGCTCCGCTTCAAGTTCAACAGCCTGAACGGGCGCTACCAGGCCTTCAAGCGGCAATGGGACACGATCCTGCGCCAGATCGAGGCCGGCACCTACAAGCGCCACGTCTTCAAGGCGAACCTCCACGACCGCGAGCGCGGCCTCGTCGACGAGGGGGCCGATCTCGCGGCCCTCGGCGGACCGACCGCCGCGATGCCCGACGCCGGCGCCCGGACGGCGAGCCCCGGCGCAAAGGCCGCCGCGGGCGGGGCCGCCGGAGAGGGCGGCAACGACCTCTTCGAGTCCTACCGCGCCGCCATGAAGGCCGCGGGCCAGGACACGAGCGGGCTCTCCCGCGCCAAGCTCGAGGCGGCGATCGCGAAGCAGGAAGCCGCGGTCAAGAAACAGCTCGGCTGTGCCAAGGTCGCCTTCAAGGTCGTCGTCCAGGACGGCAAGGTGAAGCTCAAGGCCGCGGCGGGCTAGAAGCCCCGCCGGCAACTTTCACGCAATTTTCGAAATCCCGGTCCCCCTTCCGCAGAGCACGGGCACTTTCCCCGGTAAGGCGCCGATCGACGCCGAGCCAACGGGGAGTCCAGAGTCCATGTCCAAGCTGAATCGAATGCGGTCCACCGGTCTCGCGCTCATCGCCCTCTGCCTCGGTCTCGGCTTCGCCGGCTCGGCGAGCGCCCTCGAGGTCGGCTGCGGCCGCTCCGGCTGCATCGGCGGCGGTCTCGAGTTCGATCTCCACAAGTCGCCCAACATCCAGCTCTCCGGGACCCTCACGCTCCAGAGCCGAGCCCCCTTCGGCTTCGGAGCCACGCATCTCGGCGATCTGCTCCAGCCGATGGCGAGCCGGAACGCCTGACATGCCTCGAACGGTCGCTCGCTCTGCCTCTCGCAGCGGCTGCTGCCGAATCGCGCCGGCCACTACGCCGTGCGCTTCCATTTCACGCCGGACCGGACCCCGCCGACGCGGCCGACCAACGCGATCCCCGAGCCGAGCGCGGCGCTGATCTTCGGCGTCGGCCTGTTGGTCGCGAGCGGGCTGGTGATGCGAACGGGCGAGCTCGAATAACGGCCGGAACGCCCGGCGTCAGAGCTCCCCGGGCAGCAGCGGCGACTGCGAACCGACGCCCAGCCCCGCCTCGAGAAAGCCCCCCGCGACGAGCCGCGCGTTCTGCTCCGGATCATGGGCGACGACGAAGCGCCACGATGAAGGCGCCCGCCCGCTTCCCGCGGCGAGATCGGCGAAGAAGGCGATCTGGTCCAGCAGCGCGTCCGGCGCCTCGCCGGCCACCCAGCTGATCATCCGGCTCTTGCCCCGTCGCTCGCGGAGATTCCGCGCGTTCCAGACGATGTCGCCGAGAAACAGATACTCGTTGCCGTCGGCGCGGCGCACGTAGACGACCTGACTCCCCGGCGTGTGGCCCGGCATCGGGATCACGACGACGCCGGGCGCGACGGCCTGCATCGCGACCTCGCCCGTGGCCGGCAGGTCCGCGAGCTCCGCCGCCGAGAGCCCCGCCTCACGCATCGCCGCGGAGCCGCGCTGGGCCTGCGGGATCCACAGCCGCTCCCGCACCGCCGTCTCGCCGATCACCGCGCGCAGGCCGCTCGCGTGGTCCCAGTGCTCGTGGGTCAAGAGGATCCGATCGGCGCGGCGGATCGCCTCGGTCTGTCGCGTGAAGGCTTGCGCGTCGTATTCGCCCATCATCGGCATCGCGGCGTGGCGTTCGGCGTCGTGGACCGCATCGACGACGATGCTCCGCCCGTCCGCGTAGACGAGCTGATAGGCCCGGAACTCCATCGGGACCTCGTCCCAGCCGCAGCCTGCGCAGATCATCCAGCCGTAGAAGCGGCCCCGGGCGACGACGTCGGTCCGGATCGCGCGCGGACCCTCGTTCACCGGCCCCGCGAGCGTGCGCACCCGCATCCAGTCGATCGAGCGCTTCGAGGCGGACGGGAGCGGATCGTCGACGAAGAGCACGTGATAGGCGGCCGCCAGGACGGCGACGAGCAGGACGCAGGACACGAGCAGGACACGGCGGAACGACATCGACATCCCTCTCCGGGCTCGGAGTCCCCGGACGTTCAGTCGGCCCGGACCCGGTTCTCGATCGCCGGCACCGACTTCACGTAGCGCGCGATCGCCTCGCGATCCTCGCGCGACAGATTCGCATAGCCGTGTCGGATGACCTCGGACATCAGGCCCTGCGTATCGTCGCCGTCGGGCTTGAGGCCGGTCTCGAGATACCAGACCAGG
>JBIPOQ010000434.1:0-3651 GCA_044379055.1 Myxococcota bacterium | reverse complement strand
CCGTCCTGCATGCCCGGCTCTTCATGGTCTACGGCCCGGGCGATCCCAACGAGGAACGGCTCGTGCCCTACACGATCCGGAGTCTGCTCGCCGGGGCGAGTCCGGCTCTCGGCGTGGGCGAACGACAGGTCGATTGGATCTATGTCGACGACGTCGTGCGCGGCCTCATCGCCCTCGGCGCGGATCACTCGATCCGATCGGGGTCCTTCGATCTGGGGACCGGGGTCGCGCACCCGATTCGCGAGGTCGTGCTCCGCATCGCGGGCGCCCTCGGCAGCACCGCCACGATCGGGTTCGGCGCCCGCCCCGAGCCCGAGCGCCAGCGCGTGCGGCTCGCCGATCTCGCGGCGACGCGCCGTCGCCTCGACTGGGCCCCGGCGGTCTCCCTCGACGAGGGCCTCGCGCGGACGATCGCCTGGATGCGCGAGCGACCTCGGACCGGCCTTCCCGCGGAGTCCCGACCTCAGGGCAAGGCGAGTCCGAGCTTGCGCGCGTAGAACGCCTCGGCGAAGCCCGAAGCCGCGCGCGCCTCGATGCCGCGCAGCGCCATCAGACCGCGATAGGCCTCGAGGGAGAAGGCGGCCTTGCGTTTCTGGGTCGCATAGACCGTGTCGAGGATCTCGAGCTTCCGGGCGACGGTCGCCTCGTCGAGATCGACGAACAGGGACGGCTGACCGAGGTCGCCGTCCCATTTCGGGATCTCGTACTCGAGGATCAGATGATCGCGATAGGCGTTCCAGGTCAGGTCGGAGACGAGGCGGTGGTCCTGGTGTCGATCGTCGCGGGCGTGGGTGAAGACGACGTCCGGCTGCCATGCGCCGCGGCCGGCGAGAATCGCCTCCTTCACCGCCGCCCCTTCCCAGGGCAGGAAACCGTCGCGAAACGCATCGATCCGAACGACCGCCGGATCGTCGGCGGCGAGCCCGAAGAGCGCGGCCGCGCGCCGCGTCTCCGCCGCGCGCTCGGGCTCGGAGGTCAGGACGTGCCAGCGGACCTCGAGCGTCCGATGACTCGCGCGCAGCCGCAGCAGGGTTCCGCCGCAGCCGATCTCGATGTCGTCGCAGTGGGCGCCGAGACAGAGCACCCGCAGCGGACCCGACGTCGACGCGCGAAGCGAGAGGCCGATCATCGCGACTTCGCTCCCCCCCGCCAGACCTGCCAGGGCGTCCGACCGTCGCGGACGAGATCCTCGAAGCGGCTCTTGTCCTTGAACGTGTCCATCGCGAGCCAGAAACCGTCGTGGGGATGGGCGAGCAGCTGCTTGCGGTCGATCAGCCGCTGGAAGGGCTCCTCGACGAGCTCCTCGCCGGGGCCCAGGACGTCGAAGATCTCCGGACGGAAGACGAAGAAGCCCCCGTTGACGCGCACGTCGGAGCGACTCACGTGGTGCATGCCCGAGACCCGCCGATCCGCACCGCTCTCGACGAGATGGAACGTCTGGGGCGCGACGACGCTGACGAGCGAAGCGACGGCGTCGCTCTCGCGGAACCAGGCGACGTAGGCGTCGAGGTCGAGATCCGCGAGCCCGTCGGCGTAGTTCGCGAGAAACATCGCCTCGCCCTCGAGATGCGGCCGGACGGCGGCGAGCCGTTGGCCGATGTTCGACTCGAGACCCGTATCGACGAACGTGATCGTCCAGTCGGCGATGTCGTTGCCGAGCAGCTCGATCGCTCTTCCGCCCTGGCTCAGCCGGAAGTCGTTCGAGAGCCGCTCGTCGTAGTGGATGAAGTAGTCCTTGATGGCTTCGGCGCGGTACCCGAGGCAGAGGATGAAGTCCCGGTGCCCGTAGTGGGCGTAGTACTTCATGAGGTGCCAGAGGATCGGGCGCTGGCCGATCGGGACGAGGGGCTTCGGCACGGTCTCCGAGTAGTCGCGCAGGCGCATGCCCATGCCGCCGCAGAAGAGCACCACCTTCATCGAATCCGCCTCCGCTCCGCGTCGGAACTCAATCGTAGACCCGGACTTCCGGGATCGGGACGACGAATCGCCCGCCCCAGGCTCGAATGTGCGCCATTTGCCCCATGATCTCCTCGCGAAGATTCCAGGGCAGGATCAGGACGTAGTCCGGGCGTGTCCGTTCGATCTCCTCGGGCGCCCGGATCGGGATGTGGGTCCCCGGAAGGTATCCGCCCTGCTTGTGGGGGCTGCGATCGACGGTGTAGTCGAGGAAATCCGTCCGGATGCCACAGTAGTTGAGGAGCGTATTGCCCTTGCCCGGCGCGCCGTAGCCGACGACCTGGCGTCCGGCCCGCCGGGCCTCGATCAGGAACGCGAGGAGCTTGCGCTTGGTCTCGGCGACCTGCTCCCCGAAGCGTCGGTAGTAGTCGAGGCTGCGCAGGCCGGCGGCGTCCTCGCGGGCCCGCAACCCGGCGACGCTCGGCGAGACGGCGTGACCCGTCGCGCCGGCATGACGGGCGAACACGCGGAGCGAGCCGCCGTGGGTCGGGAGCTCTTCGACGTCGAAGACCGTGAGGCCGTGGGCCGCGAACATCTGCACGACGGTCTCGAAGGAGAGATACGAGAAATGCTCGTGGTAGATCGTGTCGAACTGGTTCTGTTCGACGAGGCGCATCAGATGCGGGAACTCGAGGGTCACGACGCCGTCGGCGGCGAGCAGGATCGGGATCCCGGCGATGAAGTCGTTGAGGTCGGGCACGTGGGCCAGCACGTTGTTGGCGGTCATGATCCGCGCCCGGCCCCGTTCCGCGGCGACGTCGCGGGCCGTCTCGCGTCCGAAGAAGCGCACGATCGTCTCGATCCCCCGGGCGCGGGCAGCGGCGGCGGTATTCGAGGCCGGTTCGATGCCCAGGGCGCGCAGGCCGGCCTGCTGGAAGTACTGGAGCAGGTAGCCGTCGTTGCTCGCGATCTCGAGCGCGAGATCGCCGGGCTTCAGGGCGAAGCGCCGGACCATCGTCTCGACGTAGCGGCGGGCATGATCGAGCCAGCTCGTCGAGTACGACGAGAAGTAGGCGTAGGCGCCGTCGCCGAAGATCTCTTCCGGCGGAACGACGTCTTCGACCTGGACCAGGAAGCACCTCTCGCAGACCCGAGCGTGCAGCGGATAGAACGGCTCCATCTGCGAGAGCTGGTCCGCCCGCAGATGTTTCTGGCAGAGGGGGGACATGCCGAGGTCGACGAAGGTCTGGCGCAGCTCCGCTCCGCAGAATCGGCAGGCGAGCGTCGCGGTCGCCGTCGCGTCGGCCGGCGGGGTCACGGACGCGACTCCACCCAGCGCAGATCCGAGTCCAGTCTCCCCTGCTCGAGATGCTCCTGGATGCGCCGGATCCGGAGGTAGCGGCTGCCTTCGAGATCCCGGCTCTTCAGGCCGAACTTTCGATAGGCCTGCTCGAGCTCCTCGACGCCGGCGCGTACGGTCCAGACCGGCCGGTACTCGGGGAGGGTCGCTTCGATCTTGTCGAAGCAGACCCGGTAGCAACGGGGATCGGGCCCGGCGCCCGCCTCGAAATCGATCCGACTTCCGGCCACGACCTCGCGCACATGATCGGCGACCTCCGCGATCCGGTAGTTCTCGCCGGTCCGGCCGACGTTGAAGGCCTCGCCGTGGATGCGCTCCCGATCGGCGCGCAGGACCGCGAGGAAGGCGCGACAGACGTCCTCGACGTGGACGAGCGGGCGCCAGGGGCTGCCGTC
>JBIPOQ010000196.1:0-6604 GCA_044379055.1 Myxococcota bacterium | reverse complement strand
GATCGCGCCGGGCAGCACGAGCTGGTTCTTCAGGATGCCGCCGATCGCGCCCATGTTGCTGCCGACCGCCGACATCAGGAGCTGGCGGTATTCGATCACCGCCTGCTCGGACGGCGCCGCCTGGGCCACCGCCTCGCGGGCCGCGAGCGAGAGGGAGCCGGCGAGGAGCACGATCGCGGCGACGAGCGCCGGCGAGAGAGATCGGGCGCGAGCGAGAGCGGAATGCTTCATGGAATCCTCCGTGGGAGCTGATCGGAACAGCTAAGCACACGCGAGGCGGACTGACACCCCGCGCGCCGGCTTCTCATTCGTCGGTCGTACGTTCGTCGGCGTGGACGAGGGCCTTCGTACCGGCCGTCGCTCGCAGTCCCTGGGCGCCGGCCGCGGAGGAGCCCGGGGTGTGGAACGCGCGAAGCGTCTCGGCTTCGGCCTCGATCTGCAGATCGAACGTCGAGGGCGCGAGGGAAATACCCTCGGACGCGAGCACCTCGGCCAGCGCGGCGACGACGTCCTCGGCAGTCAGACCCGGCGCGAGATCCGCGATCCCGCCCGCCGTTTCGGGCCGAAGCTCGAGCTCGAGCGCCTCATAGATCGGGACGAGCACGTCGCGCAGGCGATCCGTGTCCGCGATCGTGACGACGCCGCCGACGTGGGCGCCCCCGCGGATCACCCGCTGCCCGACCCCCATCACCTTGACGCGACCCGCGAGATTCACGCTGAACTCGCCGGGACAGTACTCGCCCGCGAGCTCGCCGAGGCGCGCGTCGAGGCCGAGCCGCCGGAGCGCGGCGACGATCCAGCCGCTCAAGCGCTCGAAGCGCGGACGGATGTGGAGCGACGCGTCCGGGTCGGCCGAGGCCCAGGCGAAGGCGAGCGACGACGAGAGGAAGACCGCCGCGTGGCCGCCCGCGAGGCGGACGACCGGCTCGAAGCCCGCGGCCCGCGCGAGCTCGACGGCCCGCGCATAACCCGGCCGCCGGGCGTCGAGGCTCGAGAAGAGCAGCGCGTCGTCCGGGCGGTAGAGGCGCAGGCTGTCCGTCGCCTCGCCGCGGGCGACCCGACGCAGCAGCGCGTGGGAGACCGCGGTGTCGAGGACGGGTCGGCCGGGGAAACGATCGCGGTGGAGGAGCATGGGCGGCGGAGAACCTCGCTCGGGCGCGCGGACGGAGCAGACCGCTCCCGGACTGTAGTAGGCTGCTCCGCTGCCCGCGCGGCGCGAGCGCGCCGGGCGAAGTCAGGGATCGCCCCAGGGCGCCGGAGGTCGAATGTCGAGACCGGTTCCGCTCCATCAGGTCGACGCGTTCACGAGCGAGCCCTTTCGCGGGAACCCGGCGGCGGTCTGTCTGCTCGACGGCCCGCGCGAGCCCGCCTGGATGCAATCGGTCGCCGCCGAGATGAATCTCGCCGAGACGGCCTTCCTCTGGCGCGAGGGCGACGCGCATCGACTGCGCTGGTTCACACCGACGGTCGAGGTCCCCCTCTGCGGCCATGCGACGCTCGCGAGCGCCCACGTGCTCTGGAGCGTCGGCGCCGTGCCGCCGGACGCCGAGATCGCCTTCGAGACCCTTTCCGGCCGGCTCACCGCCGCCCGCGACGGCGAATGGATCCGCCTCGACTTCCCCGCCCTGCCGCCGCGCTCCGAGCCGGGCACGCCGCCGCCGCGTCTGCTCGACGCCCTCGGCGTCGCGACGGCAAAGGTCTACGAGGTGCCGCGACCGACGGCGAGCGACGGGCCGAGCTGGCTGGTCGAGCTCGCGAGCGAGGCCGACGTGCTCGGGCTGCAGCCGGATTTCGGGGCCCTGGCCGGTATTCCCGGGCATGCGGTGATCGCGACCGCGCAGGGTTCCGGCGCCGGGCGCGATTTCGTGTCGCGCTTCTTTGCGCCGAAGGCGGGCATCGACGAGGATCCGGTGACCGGCTCGTCGCACTGCTCGCTCGCGCCGTTCTGGTCGGCGCGTCTCGGCCGGAGCGAGCTGACGGGGGTGCAGCTCTCGGCCCGGACCGGCATCGTTCGCGTGCGGATGTGCGAGGCGAGGGTCGAGCTGTCGGGACGGGCGGTGACGGTCCTGCGAGGCGAGCTGCTCGCCTAGCACGATCACGCTCGACCGCAGAGCGTTCCGAGGAAGAGAGGAGAAGGTCGCATGCAGAGCTACGTCGGATCCCTCCCGAGCTGGGAGGACGAGCGCGCCATCCGCCACACGATGGATCTCTACGCCCACGCGATGGACTACGGCGAAGAGGAGATCTGGCGCGACTGCTTCACGGACGATGCGCTCTTCCTCGTGAGCGATGCGCAGAAGAGCTACGACGAGATCTACCGCGTGCAGGGCGATCGCCGGCTGCGCGACTACATCGCCGCCTACCCGCGCCCCCCCGCGATCTTCGCGAAGCACGTCTGTAGCCAGATCCTCGTCCGCGTCGAAGGCCGGACCGCGACCGCCGAGAGCTTCTGGGTCGCGATCAACTCCGGAGGCGCCGGGGGCAAGCCGAACATCATGGCCTTCGGTCGCTACAAGGATCGTCTCGTCGCGTGTCCCGACGGGCGCTGGCGCTTTGCCGAACGCATCTGCGAGACCGAGGCCGCCAACTGGCCCGAGCCCGGGACCTACACCGATCGCGCGAACTTCGCCGGCGGCGACGAGGCCTGATCGGCGACGGCAGGCGAAGGGAGCGCGCATGCAGGACGTCGACCTCGCCCGGGCCCCGGTCCCGGACCTCCACGCGCGTCTCGCCGACGCGCGGCGGAGCGGATCCGTCGTCCCCGTCTGCTTCCACGGCCGCCGGGCCTGGCTGACGACGACCTGGGCCGAGACGCGCGCGGCCCTCGCCGACGAGGATCGCTTTCCGTCGGCCAGCATCCAGGAGCCCCTCGTCGGCAAGACGATGCAATCGATGGTCGGCGGCGAGCACCGGCGCAATCGCGCACTGATCGCCTCGGCCTTCACCCCGCGCTCGATCGGCGCGCAGGAGGTCGAGCTCCTCGAGCCCCTCGCCCACGAGCTGATCGACGGCCTCGCGTCGGAGCGCCGCTTCGATCTCGTCGAGCAGTTCGCCCACCGCTACCCCGCGCTCGTGATCACGCGCCTGCTCGGCATCCCGGTCCACGACGAGGCGCTCTTCCTGCAGTGGGGCCTCGACCTGTTCCTGTTTCCCTGGAATCCCGAGAAGGCGAAGCGCGCCTGGAACGCCTTCCGCGCCTATCTCGCCCCGATCGTGCAGGATCGCCGCGAGCGGCCGGGGCCGGACCTCCTCTCGGCGCTCGTGCAGGCCGAGCTCGACGGCGAGGGGCTCGCGGACGACGAGATCTTCTCCTTCCTCGGGATCCTCTATCCGGCCGGCGCGGACACGGCCTACAAGGCGATCGCCAGCATGATGGCCGCCGTGCTGCGCGAGCGGGCGCTCTTCGAGCGCGCGCAGACCGACGTCGGGATCCGCGCCGCGATCGCCGACGAGACGCTGCGCTGGGAGGCGCCGGTCGCCCTGCTGCCGCGGCGCTCCGCCCTCGACACGCGGATCGGCGAAGAGACGATCGCGAAAGGCGACACGCTGCTGATCGGGATCACCGCCGCCAATCGCGACCCCGCCGTCTTCGCCGACCCCGACCGCTTCGATCCCGATCGCCGGGCCCTCGAGAAATCCCTCGTCTTCGGCCACGGCCCGCATTTCTGTCTCGGCGCCCAGCTCGCCCGCGCGGAGCTCCGCATCGCCGTCGGCGTCCTGGCCGAGCGGCTGCCGTCGATGCGCCTCGAGGATCCCGCGGACGTCGAGACGACCGGCGCGATCCTGCGCGGGCCGCGCCGCGTCGTCGTGCGGATCTGAGGCGCGCCGGCCGAGCGGCCGGCGGTCGTGCAGGGGTCGGATGCCCGATATCGTCGCCGAAACGACGAGGAGGACTCGAACATGAAGCAGCTGAAGGGCAAGGTCGCGGTCGTGACGGGCGGGGCGGGAGGCATCGGCCGGGCGATCGGCGAGGCGATGCTCGCCGAGGGCATGCAGGTCGTGCTGGCCGACGTCGTCGAAGAGCAGCTCGCGGCGACGGTGAAGGAGATCGGCTCGAAGGATCTGATCGGGGTCCGGACGGACGTGACCTCGTTCGATTCGCTCTGCGCGACGCGGGAGGCGGCGCTCGAGCGCTTCGGCGCGGTCCACGTCGTATGCAACAACGCCGCGGTCGGTGCCGGCGCGAAGGGCCACGTCTGGGAGCACCATCTCAACGACTGGAAATGGTCCCTCGAGGTCAACGTGATCGGCGTGATCAACGGCATGAATGCCTTCGTACCGATGCTCGTCGCCCAGGACGAGGGCCACGTCGTCAACACCTCCTCGGGCAACGGCGCCTACTTCCCGATCGCGAGCAGCGGCATCTATCCGGTCACGAAGGCCGCCGTCACGACGCTCACCGAATGCCTCTGGGGCCAGCTCCGCCAGATGGGCTCGAAGGTCAGCGCGTCGTGTCTGTTGCCCTCGAGCCCGACGCCCGGCGTGCTCGCGACCGGCATCTGGAAGGCCGGCGCCAATCGACCGGACCGCTACCTGCGCGGCGACCCGGACGACAACAAGCCGCGCGACGCGCTCGCCGACTATCAGGCGCGGGCGAAGGCCGCAGGTCAGGACGTGCAGATCGCGCCGCTCTCCGACGTCGCGAACCTCTGCCTCACGGCGATCCGGGACGACGTCTTCTGGGCGACCTATCCCCTCGAGAACCAGACCCAGAAGCTCCGCGCCCGCTTCGAGTCGATGCTCCATCGCTCGAGCCCCGACTACCTGAACGAGATCAATCTCATGGCGGCGGGGGCGAAGGAGCGCTCGGCCGGGAAGTAGGCGGCGACGGAGGGCCGGGCGAAGGCCGGGCTCAGGGCGGTCCGGCCGCGACGGCGCTCTTCGGGTGGCGATCGATGCGCGCCCGCAGCGACTCGACGGACTCGATCGCCTGCGAGCGCATCAGGCGATCGCCGATCGATTCCGGGATCGAGCCGCCGAGCTCGGTGCGCGTCATGTGGATCGCCTGCGTCCCGCCGCTCCCGTTCGGGCGGAACTCCCAGTAGCCCGCCGCGCCGGTCAGGCGGACGACGTCGTCGCCGACGGCCGGCAGCCGATCGTTCGCTTCGGCCCACTCGACGCGGTGGACGCCGGTCGCCGGGTCCTGCGACTCGACGACCCGCAGTGCGAGCTCGCGGTCGGAGAGCATCAGGGGCAGGTCGATGAACGTGTAGACGACCGCACCGTTCTCGGTCCGCTCGAGCACCTCGCGGCGCTGACCTTCCGGGGCCTCGCTCGGATCGAGCATGCTCTCGGCGAGAATCGCGTGGGCGAGGGTCGGCGGGACGTCGAAGGTCGTCTCGAGGCGGAAGGTCGGGCGGCCGGGCGTCGGCTCGGCTTCGACGAAGAGCGCGAGGGCCTCCGCCCCGTCGCCGCGGCGATCGGCGAGCTTCCAGCCGGGTGCCGCCTCGTCGGCGCGTGCGACGGGGACCATTGCCGCCCCCGCGATCATCGTTCCGATCAGCCCCGCCACGATCGCGCCGAATTCCATGTCCCGCCGTCTTTCCATGTCGAAGCTCCGTGCCGCTCGAAGGAGCGCCCATTCTCGCATGGATCGCGGCCGGCCGGGACTGGAATCCCGGCGACGGGCCCTTCGCGGGGCTTCGGACCCCGCCGCGGCGGGCCGAACCCCCGCCCGGGCCGGCAGCTCCGACGCATCCCGGCCGCAGGCCCGGGCGCGGGACGCGGGGCCCGACGCGGGTACACTGACGGGCCTGGAGGAACCCGAGCCATGGACCGCTACCTCGTCGTCTCTTCCGATGGCCACATCGGACTCCGCGCCCCCGACTACCGCCCCTACGTCGAAGCCAAGTACCGCCCCGCGTTCGACGCGGCGCTGCCGATCCAGATCGAAGCGACCCAGCGCATGAGCGACTACTTCCTGATCACCGAGATCAACGAGGAATGGCGCCGCGGCCGCGACCACGAGCTCTCCGGCGCGTGGGATCCGGCCGCCCGCGACAAGGTCCTCGACGGCGACGGCATCGTCGCCGAGGTGCTCTTTCCCGACGGCGTGACCGAGATGAACTCGCCGCCCTTCGGCGCGGGCTTCACGATGCGCCCCGACGGCGCGTCGGCCGAGCTGATGTGGGCCGGCTGCGACGCCCACAACCGCTTCTGCGCCGAGTTCGTCCAGACCGCACCGGAGCGGCGCATCGGCCTCGCCTGCATTCCCGTCTACTGGGACGTCGCGCTCGCGGTGAAGAAGACCGAGGAGGCGCGCAAGAGCGGGCTCGCGGGCGTCCTGCTCCCGCCGATGTGGGGCAGCTTCGACGCCTATCACCATCCGAAATACGATCCCTTCTGGGCCGCCTGCCAGGACCTCGCGATGCCGGTCCATTTTCATTCGGGCCCCGCGCCGATGGAGCAGTTCTTCGGTCCGCTCCCGCCGACCGACCGCGACTCGGTCCCGCCCGGCGCTGTCGGCAGCTATTTGATGGAGGTCCATCTCTGGCTGACGCGTCCGCTGACCTTCATGCTCTGGGGCGGCGTCTTCACGCGCTTCCCGAAGCTCAAGGTCGCGATCACCGAGGGCACCTCCGCCTGGGTCCCGGACTACCTCGAC
>JBIPOQ010000213.1:0-6353 GCA_044379055.1 Myxococcota bacterium | reverse complement strand
GAGTTCCATTATGCGGAGACCCGCGAGTCGCAGAAGCTCGGCGACTTCCGCAACCACCTCGCCGAGTCCCCCGCCGACACCTTCCGCAAGAACGTGAAGATCGGCGCGTCGTGCATGTCGCGGCGGGAGGCCGAGGCGCGGCATTCGATCGGCGTCGGCAACATGATGTGGGGCAGCGATTATCCGCATCCGGAGGGGAGCTGGCCGGTGACCCGCAAGCAGCAGCTCGACAGCCTGCACGGCATCCCCGACGCCGAGCTCGAGGCGATGCTCGGCGGCAACGCCGTCGCGTTCTACGGCCTCGACGTGGAGAAGCTGAGGCCGCTCGCGGCGCGCATCGGCCCGGACAAGGCGAGCTTCCAGCAGCCGCGCGCCGTCGCCTAGCGATGGCGCCCCCCCATTCCGAGACCCATCGACAGGGAGAGCGAGCATGAAGACGACCGTCGACCAGTTCTGCATCAACGTGACGGATCTCGATAAATCGGTCCATTTCTACGAGACGGTGCTCGGCCTGAAGGTCACCCATCGCATCGAGACGCAGGACTTCCGCGAGGTCGTGCTCTCGGGCGAGACGGGCGGCCGCATCCAGCTCGCGCGCCACCACGCCCAGAAGGGCCCGATCGATCATGGCAACGCCTTCTGGAAGCTCTATCTGCAGTCGGACGACTGCAAGGCGCTCTACGACCGCTGCATCGCCGCCGGCGCCGAGTCGATCACCCCGCCGACCCGCCTCGAGGACTGGCCCGTGACGGCCGCGTTCGTGCGGGATCCCGATGGGTACATGGTCGAGATCCTCGAGACCCACGGCGAATCGCCGGCCGTGAGCGGTCCCCTCGCGCCCAAAGGCTGAGCGGCGTCGCCGAAGCGGGCCGAGGCGATTTCGCGCTCGGCCCGAACCGGGCTACTGATCCCGGCGCATGACTCCGGACAGGCCGCCGCACCTCGCCGACCGAAGACGTGGCCTCGCCTGGGCCTTCGCCGCGGCGCTGGGCTCGGCGCTCTTCGTGATCCCCTGGAAGCTCGCGAACGCGGCGGGCAACCCCGAACACAGCGTGCTGATCCTGCTGAGCGCGGCCGCGACGGCGAACAGCGCGCTGGTCGTCGGGCAACGCATCGCCGAGGGCAGTCTCCGGATCCGGAACCCCGGGTTCGACGTCGCCATCGGGAGCCTGCTCGCGGTGTTCTCGCTGGCGGGCAACCTCGCGAGCGCCCGGGCGAGCCAGGATCTCTCGCCGGCCCTGCTCAACGTGCTGCTGCGCGCGGAGGTCATCCTGGTCGCGCTGGTCGCCTGGCTGGTGCTCGGGGAGCGCGTCGAGCGGCGATTCTGGCTCGGGGCGACGATCGCGATGCTCGGCTTGTTCCTGCTGCAGGAGCCGTCGGGCGCCACGGGCGCAACCGGGCTCCTGGGCGCGGGGACGGCCATGGCGATGACGGCCGCGGCCTGCTTCAGCGCCCTCGCGCTGGTGACGCGCCACTTCATCCACCGGATCGATCCGGTGCTCGTCAACGCGCTGCGCCTCTGGCTCGCCGTCGCTCTCTGGTTTCCGTTCCACACGTTCCCGCGTCCCGGCGAGATTCCCGGGCGGCAGATCCTCTGGGCGGTGCTCGCTGCGATGATGGGACCCTTCGCGAGCCGGCTCTGCATGATGCTCTCGGCCCGCGACATCGAGGCTCGCACGACGACCCTCGCGAATCTGACCTCGCCCCTGATGACGCTGCCGCTCGGCTGGCTGCTCCTCTCGGACCTGCCCGGCCCGCAGCAGCTGCTCGGCGGCGCCGTCCTGATCGCGGGCATCGCGATCCCGCTGCTGCCGCGCCCGCGGCGGGCTTGAAATCGGGCGGCGCCCGGGGCGGCGGCCGGCGCGAAGGCGTCAGGCGCGCCGCAGCGTCGAGCCGGCCTCGGGATCGGGGCCCGCCAGCGTCGCGGCGAGACGGGCACGCCCGAGCGCGACATGACGCGCGCCCTCCGGATCCCGCCGGCTCTCCATCAAGACGAGCTCCGAGACCGGACTCTCGACGCGCCGCGCCGGACAGCGCGCGAGCGCGGCACGCGCGTCGACGCCGCGCGGCGCAGGATGGCGAGCGAGGGTCAGGTGGCCGGTCCACGCGCGCGCCTCGAGGACCAGGCCCTCGCCGCGGAGCCGCGCCTCGAGATCGCACACGAGGGCCGACAAGCGATCGCTCGTCGACCCGAAGCCCAGCCAGAGGACGCGGGCACGGTCGGGTCCGGGAAAGGCGCCGACCCCGCCTGCCACGACCGGGAACGGGGCCCGGCCGCGAGCGACTTCTTCGAGCACCGCGAGTACCCGATCGATGCGGGACCCCTCGACTTCGCCGAGAAAGGCCAGCGTGACGTGGAGCCGCGGCGCGGCGGTGAAGCGGAGCCGCTCGCGCGCCCCGAACGCGACGCGAAGGACGCCCTGGGCCTCGAGCGCGAGCGCGCGGGTCGCGTCGTCGGGCTCGAGCGCGATGAAGAGCCGCGGCATTCCTCTCCTCTCCTTCTGCCTCTCCGTCCGCCTCTCGCGGCCTTCCGCAGCCCGCGCACGGTCTCGCGCCGCCGGCGCCGCCCGAGGACAGCATGCGCTCGACTCGCGGCCCGCGAAAGATCGCGCGAAGCTTCCGCCCATGGAGAGCCCCATGCCGCACCCCTTCCTCGAAGACGTCCACGCGATCGAGCAGGTCTACGTCCGCTACTGCGAGCTCGTCGACGCGAAGCTCTTCGATCTCCTCGGCGACGTCTTCACCCGCGATACCTGGCACGACTACACCCGCTCGCTCCCCGGCGTGTTCGTCGAAGGGCTGGATCCCCTGATCGCCTCGATGCACTGGAATCTCGGCGAGGGCTCGAGCTGCGGCGCGACCCATCACAACGTCGGCAATTTCCGCATCCGCGTGGACGGCGACCGGGCCCGGGCTAGAGTCAACTACTACGCGGTCCATCGCGGCGTGGGCCGCCACGACGGCGCGCTCTACTCGATGTGGGGCCTCTACGACGACGAGCTCGTCCGGACCCCCGCCGGCTGGCGGGTCCATCGACGCATCTACTCGAGCATCCTGACCGAAGGCCCCGCCGTCACGTCGCGGGATTGAGCGACGCGGCCGCAACGCGGGCGATCCGGAACCTCGGGGCCGGAAGATCGGAGCGACGATGCGCTGGCTGGGGAAGATCGCGCTGCTCGTCGTCCTGCTCGCGGGACTCGCGGAGGCCGTCCGGGCCGACGACGAGCGCCTCGAAGAGGTCGACCTGATGCGCCTCCGCGTCGAGAGCCTCGCGACCGACGGCGAGGCCCGGGTCTTCGGGGCGCGCCTCGCCACGCGTCGGACGCTGCAGGCCTTCTACGAGCAGCGGGGCTTCCGAAGGGCCTGGACCTCCCTCGAGGCGAGCGACGAGCTGCTGCGAGCGGTCCGCGCGAGCGACGCGGACGGCCTCGACCCCGACGACTACCTGCTCCCCGAGCTCGAGCGCGCGCGGGCCGAGGTCGCCTCGGGCCGGGCCTCCCTCGATACCCTGATCGACTTCGACGTCCTCCAGACCGACGCCCTGGCGCGCTTGTTCTACCACCTCGTCTTCGGGAAGGTCTCGCCGAAATCCTTCGATCCCCACTGGAACTTCACCCGGTCGATCCGGGACGTCGATCCCGAGATCTTCCTCGAAGAGGTCGTCGCATCGGGCGAGATCTTCGAAAGGATCGAGGCCGAGAAGCCCGACCACGAGCTCTATCTCCGCCTCCGCGGGGAGCTCGCGCGTCAGCGCGAGCAGGCGACGCAGGCCGAGTCCGCGCCCGTCCCGGCAGGCGAGAAGCTCGAGCGGGGCTCGCGCGGTCCGCGGGTCGCCGCGCTGCGCGCGCGTCTCGGCGTTCCGGAGAGCGGTGACGAATTCGACGACGATCTCGTCGAGCGCGTGAAACGATTGCAGGCGAGCCATGGCCTGGACGTGGATGGGATCGTCGGACCGGCGACGCTCGAGGCCGTCAACCTCGGCGCCGCCGAACGGATCGCTCGGATCCGCGTGAACCTCGAGCGCATGCGCTGGTATCTCCACGACCTCGACCCGAGCTTCGTGTTCGTGAATCTCGCGGGCTACGAGGCCTACTACCTGCGCGAGGGGAAGCTCGTCTGGTCGTCCCCGGTGATCATCGGCAAGCCCTACCGCGCGACGCCGGTCTTCCGCTCCGAGATGACCTATCTCGTCCTGAATCCGACCTGGACGGTGCCGCCGACGATCCTGGCCCAGGACATCCTGCCGGCCCAGCGGCGGGATCGTGGATATCTCGACCGCAAGGGAATCCGGATCATCGATCGCAACGGGCGGGTCGTGCCGAGCGCGAAGATCGACTGGGCCACCGCGACCCCCGGGCGCTTCCCGTATCAGCTGGTCCAGCGACCGGGCCCCGACAACGCGCTCGGGCGGGTGAAGTTCATGTTTCCGAACTCCTACGCCGTCTACCTCCACGACACGCCCGCCCGGGAGCTCTTCGCGAAGAGCGAGCGCGCCTTCAGCTCGGGCTGCATCCGGGTCGCGAAGCCCTTCGAGCTCGTCGCGCTCCTCCTCGACGACCAGGCTGGCTGGGATCCCGCCGCCATCGAGCAGGCCGTCGAGAAGGGCGAGACGCGCACCCTGAGGCTTTCGAAGCCGGTGCCCGTCCTGCTCACGTACTTCACGGCCTGGGTCGACCGCGAAGGGACGCTCCAGCTGCGCCGCGACATCTACGGTCGAGACGAGATCGTGCGGCGCGGCATCGAAGCGGGGTTCCAGGTCCGATGACCCGAAAGGCTTCGTTCGAACGCTTCCTGGTCCGACCCGACGGGCGCTTCGCGCTCGCCGACGTCGACCCGAGCGAGACCGCCGGGCTCGAGAAGAACGCCGCCCAAACGCGCCTCGCCCAGCAGCTCGAGCGACTCGGCGAGCTGCAGGAGCGCCTCTACGCGCAGGATCGCTGGGCGGTGCTGCTGATCTTCCAGGGCATGGACGCGTCCGGGAAGGACGGCGTGGTCAAGCAGGTGCTCTCGGGCATCAATCCCGCCGGCTGCCAGGTCTTCGCCTTCAAGCCGCCTTCGAGCGAGGAGCTCGACCACGACTTCCTCTGGCGGGCGGCGCGCGCGCTGCCCGAGCGGGGACGGATCGGCATCTTCAATCGCTCGTATTACGAAGAGGTGGTGACCGTACGGATCCATCCGGAGCTCCTGGAAAAGCAACGCCTGCCGCCGCGCTGCGTCGGAGAGGGGATCTGGGACGAGCGCCTCGAGGACATCGAGAGCTTCGAGCGCTACCTGACGCGCAATGGCGTCCTCGTTCGCAAGTTCTTCCTGCACGTCTCGCGCGAGGAGCAGAAACGTCGCTTCCTCTCGCGCATCGACGAGGCCGACAAACACTGGAAGTTCAACGAGGGCGACGTCGCGGAGCGCGCGCACTGGGACGCGTACCAGGCGCACTGGTCGCAGGCGATCGCGAAGAGCAGCACCGCCCATGCCCCCTGGCTCGTCGTCCCGGCGGACAAGAAGTGGTTCACGCGGCTCGTCGTCGCCGAGGCGCTGGTCGCCGGGCTCGAAGACCTCGAGCTCGACTTCCCGAGGCTCGAAGGCGAACGCAAGCAGGAGCTCGAGCGCGCACGCCGGGCGCTCGAAGCGGAGCCGTGAGACGCCGATCGGGCAGCGAAGCGCCGGCGCGCTTCAGGAGAGGCCGTCCAGCCAATCGCCGAAGCGAAGTCGCCGGATCGCCGCGACCTCCCGACGCAGGACCGTGCGCACCGTCTCTTCGCGCTCCGTGAGCCCGCCGAGCCCGACGGCGACGACACCGACCATCAGCGTCTGGAACGAGAATGCGCGGTACTGCTCGCGCGTCTCCTCGCGGTCGAGCACGACGCCGAAGCGCGCGACCTCCGCCAGGTAGTGGTCGATCAGGTCGTCCTCGTGGGCGGCGAGGACGTCGGGCTCGAGCGAGTGGATCAGGAAATACTGCACGTCGCGGATGCCCTTCGACCAGTGGACCGCCTGGAAGTCGAGCATGCCCATGCGAGGCCCCGTCGGCGAGGCGTACTGGAAGAAGTTCGCGAGGTGGCTGTCGCCGTGGACCAGGGTCAGGGGCTCGCGACACCAGTAGGCGCGCATCGCTTCGTAGCGCGCGAGGGCCCGGCGACAGAGCGCCGCGACGTCCGGAGGGAAGAGCTCCGGCGCGGCGCGCAGGGCCGGAGCGATCGCCGCGGCGTTCAGGGCGCGATTCATCGCAGCGGCGCGCGGCTGGTAGTTCGGATGGAGGGCGTGGGGGAGCAGCGCTTCGCGCTGCCGCTCGGGCCAGCCGTGGAAATGCGCGTGGAGCTCGGCGAAGGCGCTGAGACAGAGGCGGGCTCGCTCCG
>JBIPOQ010000432.1:0-3664 GCA_044379055.1 Myxococcota bacterium | reverse complement strand
CCCCTGAAAGAAAAAGGCCCGTGCGCGTTCCCAACGCACGGGCCTCTCTCATTCGGACTCATTCGAACTCATTCACACGAGCCATCGAGCCAGATGCAACCAAGGAGGAACGCGGCCGGCTGCGGTTCCCGAACCGCGTTCCTACGGAAGGTTGCCGGTCCGCGCCGGTCGGTTCCCTGGCCCGGCGATTTTTTTCGGGGCCCCCGCGTCGAGTACGCTCCGTCCCCGCGCGTGGATCCGGGGCGCCCGGTCCCGCACCCCGATGCCGAGGAGCGCCCTGCATGTCCGCCGCGATCGACCACCTGCCGCCCGGGGAGCGCTTCGACGCGACCGCCGGGGACGCCCCGAATCTCAGCGCCGCCTGGCTCCGCGCCTGGCGCGCCGACCCCGACCGCCCGCAGATCCACGATCCCCGCCGCGGCTGGATCCGGCGCGGCGAGCTCGAGGCCGATACCGCCCGCCGCGCCGGCCGTCTGGCCCGCCTCGGGCTCGTCGCCGGCGACCGCGTGATCCTCGCCGCCGCGAGCTCGGCCGACCTCGTCGCGAGCCACGTGGCCTGCCTGCGCATGGGCCTCGTCGTCGTCCCGACCAATACGGCCTACGGCCCGCGCGAGCTCGAGCACGTCGTCCGCGACGCGACACCCCGGGCCGCGATCGTCGACGACCCCGCCCGCCGCGCCCATCTCGCCGCGATCGATCCCGCCCTCGCCTGCCTCGATCCCGCCCTCGACCTCCCCGACGGCCCGACGCCGCCCCTCGAACGCGCCGACCGCCGGTCGGTCGCGCTGCTCTGTTACACCTCGGGCACCACCGGCCGGCCCAAGGGCGCCGTCCTGCGCCATGGCCACTGCCTCGCCAGCGCCGAGGGCCTGCGCCTCGCCTGGCGCTGGAGCGAGCGCGACCGCCTGCTGCTCGCGCTCCCGCTCTTCCACATGCACGGCCTCGGCGTCGGTCTCCACGGGACGCTCCACACCGGCGGCTCCGCCGTCCTGTTCGAGACCTTCCGCGCGGACGAGATCCTGGCGGCGATCGAGCCCTTCGCCGCGACGCTCTTCTTCGGCGTCCCGACGATGTACCACCGCCTGGCCGACCATCCCGAGGTCGCGCGGCTCGCAGCCCTCCGCCTCTGCGTGTCGGGCTCGGCACCGCTCCCTGCGGACCTCCACGCGGCGCTGCGTCGCGCGAGCGGCCAGCAGATCCTCGAGCGCTACGGCATGACCGAGACGCTGATGCTCGTCTCGAACCCCCACGACGGTGAACGCCGTCCCGGATCGGTCGGACTTCCGCTGCCCGGCGTCGAGCTTCGGCTCGCGGGCGATCGGGGCGAGATCGAGGTCCGGGGGCCGAACGTCTTCGACGGCTACTGGCAACGTCCCGAGGCCAACGCCGAGGCCTTCACGCCGGACGGATTCTTCCGCACCGGCGATCTCGGCCGCATCGACGCCGACGGCTACGTCACCCTCGATGGACGGGCGAAGGAGCTCATCATCAGCGGCGGCTACAACGTCTACCCCCGCGAGCTCGAGGACGTGATCCGTGCCCACCCGGCGATCGAAGACGTCGCGATCGTCGGCGAGCGCTCGGCGGAATGGGGCGAGCGGGTCGTCGCCTACGCCGTCCTGAAGGCGCCTCTCGACCTCGACGCGCTGCGGCGCTGGATTGGCGATCGACTGGCCGCCTTCAAGCACCCCCGCGCTCTCTACGCCGTCGACGCGCTCCCGCGCAACGCCCTCGGCAAGGTGCAGAAGCACCGGCTCGACGCAGGGCACGTTCGATCGGAGTGAGACGGGGGACGGGCCGGACGGGACTCGAACCCGCAACTCTTTTCGGGTCGCGGGGAGTCTGTCGTGCTCTCACGGAACGAAACTGGCGGGCCGGACGGGACTCGAACCCGCAACTTCCGGCGTGACAGGCCGGTGCTCTAACCGGTTGAACTACCGGCCCGCAGCAGTTCTGGGCGGCAATTTTTAGCCGAGAAGCGCGGCCTCCGCTAGCGCGGAAGCGAGGCCGTCAGCGCAATCGCCTGGATCTGGAGAATCAGGCCGAGGTCACCCTCGAGCCGGAGCTCGCCGGTCATCAGCGCTTCGAGCGGATGGAGGCGACCCCGATGGATCGCATCGGCCTGGTCTGCGCCCAGCTGGACGGTCGCGTCGGGCACGGCCGGGATCGGCCCCGGGCCCAGACAAAGGCCGAGACGCCAGTCGTCGGCGGCCGCGCCGCCCTCGCCGGCTTCGACCCGGATCTCGAGCAAGCCTCGCAGTCGACGCAGCTCATCGAGGGCCCGCGGATCGGGCACGAGCGTGAACGGCAGGACGCTCGGCGCCGGGCCGGAGCCCGAGGCGGCGAAGAGCGTCTGGACCGCGTCGGAGACGAAGGCGGGGCGGCCCGACCAGAGGGCCGAGCGCCAGTCGGCGACGCGCTGGACGAGGGTGATGTCGCAATCGGGCCGGCGGGTCGATTCGATGCCGAGCTCGCCGTCCACGAAATGCAGGGTCCACTCGCCCCCCGGCTCGTCCCCGGGCTCGCCCTGCAGCACGACCCCGAGCCGGAGCTCGACGGCCCGTTCGGCGGGCGACAGATCGAGGTCGGCGAAGAGCGCCGGGATCACGTCCTCGACGAAGACGCGCGGCGGGACCGGCTCGGCGGGAAAAGCGGACTCGGAACCGATCGGATCGACCACGCGAATCGGACCTCGGCGCCCGGGAGGACATCCGGGATCGAAAGACTTGCCCGGGACACGGAAAACGAGATGGTGGGCGCACAGGGATTCGAACCCCGGACCCCCTCGGTGTAAACGAGGTGCTCTAACCAGCTGAGCTACGCGCCCATCGAAACCCGCAGGATCAGTTCACGCCGGCCGGATGAGGCAGCTCCGTCGTCGGGCGCGGATGGTGGCCCGGCACGATGTAGATCTCCTCGATCTCGTGGATTCCGTCGCCGACATCGAGGAAGCGATCCGGATCGGTGACCACCAGCGCCTCGCGCAGGACCTCGTCCATGTGGCTGACCGTGATCAGGCGGATGTTCTTCTTGATGATGTCGGGCAGATCCTTGAGGTCCTTCTCGTTGTCCTTGGGGATCAGCACGGTATCGATGCCGCCGCGGTGGGCCGCGATCAGCTTCTCCTTGAGGCCGCCGATCGGGAGCACCCGGCCGCGCAGCGTGATCTCGCCGGTCATCGCGACGTTGGCCCGCACCGGGATCCGCGTCAGCGCGGAAGCGATCGTCGTCGCGAGCGTGATGCCCGCGGACGGCCCGTCCTTCGGCGTGCCGCCGTCGGGGACGTGGATGTGGATGTCGACCTTGTCGTGGAAGTCGCTGGTCAGGCCGAGCTGCTTCGCGCGGGAGCGGATGTAGGACATCGCCGCGTTGGCGGACTCCTGCATGACCTCGCCGAGGCGTCCGGTGATCAGGAGCTTGCCCTTGCCGGGGGTCACGGAGACCTCCGTCTGGAGCAGGTCGCCGCCGACCTCGGTGTAGGCGAGTCCGGTCGTGACGCCGATCCGGTTTTCGGCCTCGGTCTGGCCGTAGCGGTAGCGCTGGACGCCCAGATACTTGCGGACGAGCTTCGGATTGACGCGCACCGGCTTGAACGCCTGACCCGCCGAGACCTTCTCGCGCGCCACCTTGCGGGCGATCGAGGCCAGCTCGCGCTCGAGCGAGC
>JBIPOQ010000043.1:0-12996 GCA_044379055.1 Myxococcota bacterium | reverse complement strand
GGAGCTCGACCTCGATCTTCATCGCTCGGCCGAAGAGGCCCTGCGCGAGGGCCTCGAGCTCGCCGATCCGTGCGCGCACGCGCTCCGCATGGAAGCTCGTCGACACCGCGAGCCGGAGCCGATTTCCCGTCGCCGAGACACATTCCGCCTGCTCGAGGCTCGCGTGCCGCGCGCGGTCGACTTCGAAGGCCTTCGCGCGCAGGCGTTCGAAGAGCGCGCCCGGCCGAGCCGCGAATCCGATCGCCGAGGCCGCGTCCGCTTCGAGGGAGGCGTCTTCGAAGGACTCGAGGCCGGCTTCGTCGAGCCCCTCGTCGGAGGTCGGATCCGGGGCTGGCCCCCCGGCCGCGCCGTTCGGGTTCCCGCTCTTCGACCCGAGCGCATCCGGCGCGAGCGCGAAGGGCGCAGCCGCCGGCGCTGGGGGACCGTCGAAGCCGTCGGGCTCGTCGGGCTCCTCGCGAGCGGGCGGCTTGTCCTGCGGTCCCCGCTGCGATCGCGTCGGGACCGGCTGCGGCCCGGGCTTGCCGCGCGTCGCGTCGCGCGCGCCCTCGCGCGTCGCCTCTCTCGTGGGAAGGGCGCGCACCCCGCGCGGCAGCTCCCGGGGCGCCGACGGGGACGCCGACGAAGAGGTCGAAGCGGTGCTCGCGGCCGACCCCATCGCGGTCCCGGATCCGCCCGCCCGCTCGGCCCCGGCGAGGCGGCGCTCGAGCTGGTCGAGGCGGCCGAGGAGCTTTTCGACGTCGTCGCCCGCCGGCATCGTCGCCAGTCGGATCACGGCCATTTCGAGGACGGCCGACGGCTTCGGCGCGAATCCGAGATCCTCGATCTCGCGCACGAGCGCCCGGAACATCCGCCGCAGCCGCGCCGGCTCGCAGCGGGCGCCGAGCTGACGAAGCGCCTCGCGCTCCTCGTCCGTACCCTCGAAGAGGCCCTCGGCGTCGGGGGCGATCTGGAGCACCGTGAGGTCGCGCAGCAGCTCGAGCAGGGCCTCCGCGATGCGCCCCGCCTCGGAGCCTCCGGCCATCACCGCGCCGAGCTGCTCGAGGGCCGCGCGGGCATCGCCCTCGATGCAGGCCTCGACGATCGCCTTCAGGACGTTGCGATCGACGAGGTCGAGGATTTCCGCGACGACCTCGTCGGCGATCCGCTGGCCGCCGTAGGCCACGATCTGGTCGAGCAGGGTCTGCGCGTCGCGCATCGAGCCCTCGCCCTCGCGGGCGATCGCCGAGAGCGCCTTGCCCGAGATCGTGATGCCCTCCGAACGGCAGATCTCGGCGAGCCGCTCGCTGACGGTCGAGAGCGCGATCCGGCGCAGATCGTGGCGCTGGCAGCGCGAGAGGACGGTGAACGGGATCTTCTCCGGATTCGTCGTCGCGAAGATGAAGAGGCTGCGCGGCGGGGGCTCTTCGAGGGTCTTCAGCAGCGCGTTGAACGCCGCCGTCGAGAGCATGTGGACCTCGTCGATGATGAAGATGCGGTGGCGGCCGGGGGCGGCGGCGTAGCGGATCGACTCGATGATCTCGCGCATGTCGTCGACGCCGGTCCGGCTCGCGGCATCGATCTCCTGGACGTCGGTCGAGCGGCCCTCCGTGATCTCGATGCAGGCGGGGCAGACGCCGCAGGGCGTGTCGGTCGGGCCTTTCTCGCAGTTCAGGCTGCGGGCGACCAGGCGGGCGAGGGTCGTCTTGCCGACGCCGCGGGGGCCGGTGAACAGCAGCGCATGGGGGATGCGGCCGCTCTGGATCGCGTTGCGGAGCGCGCGCGTGACGTGGTTCTGGCCCGAGACCTCCTCGAAGGTCTGCGGCCGCCATTTCCGCGCGATGACCTGGTAGCTCATGGAGGGGGTACCCGTGGGCCCGGTTCGAGCGAGCGAGAGGACGACGGGCGGGCCGAGAGTTGACCGCAGGGCTTGCCGATCGCAGCCAAGTCCCTGCTACGGCTGCTTCCTTCCGGACCTGACCGGGTTCACAGGATCCCGAACTCGAACGGGACCCTGCGGTCAACACTCGGCACGCGCCGCGCCGAGAAGGGACGGTACCCGGCGTGCCCCTGCATTTCAAACGGCGCTGCCGGTGCCTCGGCGGCCGCGCGGCGGGTCCTTTCGCCCGATCCGCGGCTGGTATGCTCCGCCCGCAGGAGGAACTCCATGACGTCCGATGCTCTCGCTTTCCGCCGCGAGGACGAGCTCTCGATCCGCGACCTCGCGAACCGCTACGCGCGCATGGTCGACCGCCGCGACTGGTCCGAGATTCCGCGGGTGTTCACGCCGGACTGCGAGCTCTCCGGCCAGGGCTACCTCATGCGGGGCCACGCCGAGCTCGACGCCGGCCTGCGCAAGATCGACATGTTCTCCGCGACGCTGCACTGTGTGCTGAACCAGGTGACCTGCCTCGACGGGGACACGGGAACCGGCGAGTTCTACTGCGTCGCGAACCACATCCACGAGCGCGACGGCGTCCAGTACAAGCTCGACATGGGCATCCGCTACGAAGATCGTTATGTCCGCACCGCCGACGGCTGGCGTCTCGCGAAGCGCACGCTGAACCTGATCTGGCAGCAGGATCTTCCCCTCGACCTCTCCCTCGCCGCCCTGGCGCAGCCCGCCGGCAAGCCGGCGAGCAAGGCCGCCGCCCGGCCCGCGCGCAAGTCCGCAAAGCGCCCCGCCGCGCGTCCCGCAAAGAAGGCCGCCCGCAAAGCCCCGAAAAAGAAGCCCGCCCGCAAGCGCCCCGCTCGCTGAACCGCAGAGCCCCCCAGCAAGCCGCCGAACGTGCGCCCCCGATCAGCGCAAACGTCCCGCCGGCGTACGCGGCACGGCCTCCGCCGCCGCCCCGTGCGCGTTAGGCGAGCGCCGCCCCGTCGACGCGGATCTCGGTCCCCGAGATGAAGCGCGCCTCCTCCGAGGCGAGGAAGACGACGAGGTCCGCGATGACCTCGGGGCCGGCGGGGCCGTGGAGCGAGCCGAGGCGGTTCAACAGCTCGATCTTCGCGGCCTTCGGCAGCTTGGCGGTGCCCGACATGCCGGTCTGGATCGAGGCGGGACAGATCGAGTTGGCGCGCAGGCCCTCTTCGGCGTACTCGACGGCGATCGCGCGGGTGAAGGCGTGGATGGCGCCCTTCGAGGCGCTGTAGGCCGACCCGTAGGCGAGGCCCGAGAGTCCGGCGGTCGAGCCGAGGTTCACGATCGCGCCCTTCGTCGCGAGCAGATGCGGGATCGCTTCGCGCGTCATCAGGAAGGTGCCGTCGAGGTTGACCGAGAGGATCCGCCGCCAGAACGCCAGCGACATCTCGTGCACCCGCTCGTAGGCGATGATGCCCGCGTTGTTGCAGAGCACGTCGAGGCGGCCGAAGCGCTCGACGCAGGCCGCGACGCTGGCCCGCGCCTGCTGCTCGTCGCTGATGTCGGCGGCCCGCGCCTCGACCTTCGCGCCGAGCTCGCTCGCGCGCTTCAGCGTATCCTCGAGGCCCGCGGCGACGACGTCCGTCAGGAAGAGCGAGGCCCCTTCGCGCGCCGCGCGGAGCGCCGAGGCCCGGCCGATGCCCGAGGCCGCACCCGTCAACAACAACACCTTGTCGTCCAGCCGTCCCATCGTCGCTCCCTTCGTTGCGATCAGGTCGAGACCGAGTAGTAGTGCGGCCAGACGAGGGCGTCGAGGACCATCGTCTGGAGCCAGAAGAAGAAGAAGGCGACGACCGCGAGCCAGGCAATCGCCGGTCCGCGCCGCACCAGGCGGATCAGCATCAGGCCGAGCACGCTCGCCGCCCCGCCGACGACGAGCAGCACGAGTCGGATCAGCAGCCAGACCGGCGTCGACGGCGCGCTCACGTAGAGCGCCGTCAGCGGGAGCCAGAGGGCTGAGGCCATCAGGATCGCCGCGTAGAGCGCGAACATCGCCTGGAACCCGAGACCCGTTCGTTCCCGCAAGGCGCTGGCGGGGGTCGCGAAGACGAGCAAAAAGGTCGCCGGGAAGAAGCCCGCCGCCGCGAGGAACATGTTGATCGTGTACAGATCGCGGATGGGGCCTTCGGGGATGCCGCCCCAGAGGCTCCCGCCGATCGCCGGATCGAGGGCGAGCAGGTAGCTCGCGAGCACCGCCGACCCCCCGACCGCGATCAGCTGGAGCAGCGCCCGCCGCAGCAGGCCATCCTCGATTCCCCGGGCCTCGTCTTTCGCCATGCCTTCAGCCTCCTGCAGCGCCATCCGCACAGACCGCCCGATCTCCCGCCCACGCGAGCGCGTTCTCGAGCAGCCGGGCGTGGGGCGGGTTCTCGTAGGCGCTCGCCCAATGTCCCATCGTGGAGTAGAGCGCGCGGCCGCGGCCCGTGCAGCGCCACCAGGCGATCGGGTGGTCGCCCATCCGGATGTCCGTCTCCGAGCCGAGAAAGCGGATCATGGGCTCGTAGCTCGTCTCGTCGACGGTGAGCAGGACCTGGAAGCCGGCCTCCCGGGGACTCGTCTCCCAGGAGTACCACTCCTCCTCGTGCGCGAACGAGGCCGGAAGGTCCCGCGTCACGGGATGGTCGCGATCCTCGACGACGACCTGCGCTTGCTGGGTCTGCGGGCCGAGGATGTGGCCGATGAAGTCGGCACCGATCAGCTCGTCGCGGTACCAGGTCCAGGCGGCATGGGAGCTGTCGCCGGCCGAATGGATTCCGACCCAGCCGCCCCCCGACCCGAGCCACTGCTCGAAGGCGTGCTCCTGCTCGTCCGACAGCATGTCGCCCGAGGCATTGCTGAACACGACGACGTCGAAGCGCGCGAGATCGGTCGGATTGAAGAGGGCGCCGTTCTCCGAGTGGTAGAGCGCGAAGCCGCGGCGCGCGGCGATCTCGTCGAGCAGTCGGCGGGCGCCGGCGATGCCGTCCTCGTGGCGGAAGGAGTTGGTCTTCGAGAAGACGAGCACGCGCAGGGCCGCGCCGGCTCCGAAATCGGCGGCGATCTCCGGGGCCACGGTGTCGTGGTCGTGGCTCGGGAAGAGCAGGAACCAGGCGCCCGAGCGATAGATGCCGGCGAGCACGAGCCCGGCGAGCAGGACGAGCAGGGCGGCGAGGGCGAGCAGGATCTTGCGGAGTCGGGACATCGATCGTTCCTCCGCCCGAAGCCGTCTCGCTTCGGGCGGAGGACACGATACGACAGAAAGGGCGCGTGACGACCCGTCGCGTCGCGCGCGCGGGGCCTCAGTCGGCGCGCTCGGGGGTGAAGCGCACGTGCATGTGCTTCACGCTGCGGACCAGCGCCGAGGAGCCGAACTCGGGGCCGTTCGCCGCATAGCGCATGTCCGGCAGCCGGCGGAGGATCTCCGTCAGCGCGACCCGCAGCTCCATGCGTGCGAGGTTCGCGCCCATGCAGAAGTGGTTGCCGATGCCGAAGGCGAGGTGGTGCGGGTGGCGGTCGATGTCGAGGCGATCGGGTTCGGGGAAGGCCTCCGGGTCCCGGTTGGCGGCGCCGTAGATCATCAGGACCTTCTGGCCCTTCGCGATCGGGACACCGCGGAGCGACGTGTCCCGGGTCGCCGTCCGCGCGAACGAGAGCACCGGCGAGACGAGCCGCAGCATCTCCTCGATCGCGCCGGGGATCAGCGACGGGTTCGCGGCGAGCCGCTTCTGGACGTCGGGGTTCTCGATCAGGAGCTGCATGGCGCCCGACAGGCCGTTGCGCGTCGTCTCGTTGCCCGCGACCAGCAGCAGGACGCACATCTTGATCAGCTCGTCGTTGCTCATCGCGCGCTGCTCTTCGGAGGTCTCGACCCCGGCCTCCGCGCCCATGTTGTCGCGATAGCGACCGTTCTCGTGCTGGACGAGCACGCCGTCCTCCTTCGCGCGGACGAGGATGCTGATCAGGTCCTGCTTCGGGTTCTGGCGGCGGTCCGCGATGATGTCGACGAGGTAGGTGTAGTACTCGAGGGCGGCCTTGCCGGCGGCGGCGGTGATCACCGGATTGTCGAGGTTGCCCTGGGCTCCGATCATCGCGTCGGACCACTGATGGAATCGCTGCCGGTCCTCCTTGCGGATGCCGATCATCTCGGCGATCAGGATCAGCGGCATCGGGACGGCGACGTCCTCGACGAAATCGCATTCGCCCTTCGCGGCGATCTTGTCGAGGGTCTCGTCGGTCAGCTGCTGGAAGACCTCTTCCCAGCGGCGGACCATGCGCGGCGTGAAGCCGCGATTGATGAGGCCGCGCATCTCGCCGTGGTGCGGCTCGTCCTCGTCGATCATGCCGATCTTCGCGTTCATGCGGCCGGGGAGGACGCCCTCGCCGGAGCAGAACTCGTCGTGGTTCTTCGAGACGTGCACGACGTCGTCGTAGCGGGTCAGGATGAAGGCGCCGGTCTTTTCGCTCCAGTAGACGGGGGCGTTCTCGCGCAGCCAGCGCGTGCGCTCCGGCATGCGCTCGTCCCAGCTCGAGGCGTGTGAGAAGTCGATGTCCGTTTCGATCGTCATGCGGGGGGTCCTTCTTGCGGTTTCGTCCCGGAGGACGGGGTTCGGGGAATCGGTCGGTCGATCAGGAACGTTCGGGTCGCGCGGGCTGCGCGCGCAGGGTCTCGATCGCGAAGTCGGCGGCCTCGGCGAGGCCCGTCTCGACGGGATAGTCGGGGTCGGCGAGCCAGCTCGTGATCGCGCTGTTGAGCATGCCGACGGCCATCTGTGCGAGGAAGGCGGCCGAGCGGTCGCTGCGGAACTCGCCCCGCGACTGCCCCTCGGCGACGACCGCGACGAAGGGGCCGATCAGGCGCTCGAGATAGGGATGCGGCTCGTCGGGCGTCGCGTCGCTCTTCAGGAACTCGAGAAAGACGTCCCGGGCGACGCCGCGGCTCGAGGCGATCGACTCGCTGATCGACACGATGAAGCGTCGCAGCTTCGCGACGCTCGTCCCCGGCCCCTCGAGATGCTGGGCCGTCATCGAATGCAGCGTCTCGAAGACCTCGCCGGCCATCAGGCCGAGCAGCGCCTGCTTGCTCTGGAAATGATTGAAGAAGGTCGCCGGGACGACGTCGGCGGCGCGCGCGATCTCGTCGACCGTCGTCGCTTCGAAGCCGTGCTTGGCGAAGAGCTCGCGGGCGACGGAGAGGATGCGGGCGCGCACCTCCTGCTTGCGCCGTTCGCGGCGGCCGGGGGCCAGATTCCGGGCGGGATGGATTCCAGCGCTCATGGAATTCCTTGTCGGCACTCCATCGATGGAGGCCTCAATAAAATTGGAGGCTACTCCAACTGTGGTCGTACCTCCAGGAAAGGTGACGCTGGCGGGGCGGGTGCCCGGTCTCGGGCGGTCCGGCAGGGAGAAGAAAGGAAACGAGACCCGCGGGGGCGGTTTCTCCGATCCTCGACGGCGCTCGTGTCCGGGCAGCGGTGCCGGTCTCGGCTGGACCCCGCGATCAGCCCGCGTCGACGGATCCGGTGCCGGCCGCCGGGCGCGGTACGTACGCCTCGAGGGTCCGCCGGAAGTGCCGGATCCGGCTCTCCTGATAGAGCCCGAGGGTCACACCGGGCTTGCGCGTCGCCCGCAGCCCGCGCTGGACGCGGGGCATGATCTCCTGGTCCTCGTCGAGGACGGGGCCGAAGAAGGAGAGCTCCGGGACGTCGCTCCACTTTTCGTGGGGCTCGAGCCAGCGCCGGGCGGCGGGCGCGGGCTTCTCGGCGCCGGGCGCGACCGGGAGCAGCAGCATGACCTCGAAGAGGCACGAGCCCGGATCGTTCCCGTCCGGTCGGACGCGATAGAAGAGCGGCGAACCGAAGCCGCCGAAGAGCACGACGTTCGGGAACAGGCTGTACTGGATGACGTCCTGGACCTCGGCGTCGCCGAGGCCGCGCGTGTCGAGGCCGAGCCCCTGCTCGAGTCGCGCCCGCGCCGCGCGGACGAGGGCCGCGCGCGCCGTGCCGCCGGGCTCGACCGGCGTGCCGGGGCGGGCCATGCCGAAGCGCGCCGCGACGTCGAGGATGCGCTGCTCGGAGAGCTCGCCGCGCACGTGCGGAGAGGCAACGCCCGAGGCGTTCAGCATGCGATTCATGTGGTGCCGGTCGGGCCAGACGTCGTACTGCGAGTTCGCGTCGCCGAAGAAGGGCAGGTTCGCCGGGTGGACGCCCAGGATGTGATAGGTCTCGACGAAGGCCTCGACGGCGACCTTCCAGTTGCAGGGGACGCGGCGCTCGACGCGCGCCGCGATCGCCCGCTCCTCGAGGGGCCAGCGCGCGAAATGACGCGGCAGGTCCTCGAGATACGTCTCGAGCGGTGCGCAGTCCGGATCGAAATTGACGAACACGAAGCCGCCCCAGGTCGCGACCTTCGCCTCGGGCAGGCGGAAGCGCGCCTCCTCGATCTGCGGGAAGTCCCAGCGGCAGGGCACGTCGCGGAGCTCGCCCTCGAGGCTCCAGGTGAAGCCGTGGAAGGGGCAGCGGATCCGTTCGAGGCGGCCGGCGCCGTCGCGCAGGCGCGTGCCGCGGTGGAGGCAGGCGTTGTGATAGGCGCGCAGCTCGCCCGCTTGCGTCCGGACCACGACGAGCGAGTCGTCGGCCAGGTCGTAGACGAAGGAGTCGCCCGGGGATGCCACGTCCTCGACGCGTCCCGCGATCTGCCAGACCCGGCGCCAGAGCCCATCGACCTCGCGCCGATGCTGTTCGGGAGAGAGATAGACGTCGATCGGGAGATCTTCGCGGCCGAGCGGGGCGGCCGACGTCTCGCGCAGGATGTCCGGCGCCGCGCCGGCGTCGCGGTCGAGGATGTCCTGATAGGACGGGCCCGGACAGCGCTCGCTCATCGCTCGATTTCCCGAGCGAGCGGTCCGCCATCGCCGAGGCGGTCGAGGACGAATCCCTCGTAGCCTCGGGCGACCACGTCCCGGCATTTCGCGACGTAGGCCGGAAAGCCGACGTAGGGCATGAAGACCCGCGGCTTGCCCGGCACGTTGGCGCCGAGATACCAGGAGCTGCAGGAGGGGAAGAGGGTGAAGCCGCCGACGGCGTTCACGTGGTCGACCCAGGCGTCCTCGGCCTCGGCGGTCGCCTCGATCGCGGCGGCGCCCCGCGCCCGGACGTGGGCGATGCAGTCCGCGATCCAGTCCACGTGCTGCTCGATCGACGGGATCATGTTGCTGAGGACCGAGGGGCTCCCCGGGCCGGTGATCAGGAAGAGGTTGGGGAAGCCTTCCGTCGCGAGGCCGAGATAGGTCCGCGGGCCCGCGGACCATTTCTGCCGGAGGGGCCGGCCGGCACGGCCGCGGACGTCGATCCGCTCGAGGGCGCCCGTCATCGCGTCGAAGCCCGTCGCGTAGACGATCGCGTCGAGATCGTAATGGCGGGCGCTCGTCGCGAGACCGGTCGCGTCGATCGCCTCGATCGGCTCCTCGCGCAGGTCGACGAGGGTCACGTTCGCGCGGTTGTAGGTCGCGTAGTAGCGCGTATCGACGCAGAGCCGCTTGCAGCCGACGACCTGGGTCGGCAGGAGGCGCTCGGCGACGGCGGGGTCCCGGACGAGGCTCCGGATCTTCTCGCGGATGAACTCGGCGGCGGTCTCGTTGGCCGCGGGATCGAGCATCAGATCGGAGAAGGTCGACAGGAAGGGCAGACCGCCCTCGCGCCAGCGCTCCTCGTAGATCCGTTTGCGCGCCGTCTCGTCGAGGGCGAGAGCGCCTTCGGGCGGGCGGGCGAGGCGCGAGCCGAAGCCGAAGGCCTGCTCGGCGTTGCGCGCTCGGAAGCCGCGGTAGTCGGCCTTGACCTCGCGCACCGTTTCGGGGTCGAGGGGGCGATTGTGGGCGGGCACGCTGTAGGTCGGCGTGCGCTGGAAGACGAAGAGCCGGCTCGCCTGCTCGGCGATCAAAGGGATCGACTGGATCGCCGAGCTGCCGGTGCCGATCACGCCGACGCGCTGGCCCGTGAAGTCGACGCCGTCGTGGGGCCAGCGGCCGGTATGGCAGGCGCGTCCGGCGAAGGCATCGCGACCGGGAATCTCCGGCAGATTCGCGGAGGAGAGGCAGCCCGTCGCCAGGATGCACCAGCGGGCGGAGACGACGTCGCCGCGATCGGTCTCGATCCGCCAGCGGAGGATCTCGTCGTCGAAGCGGGCCGACACGACGCGGGTCTCGAAGCGGATGTCGCGCAGCAGGTCGAAGCGTTCCGCCACGTGGTTCGCATAGCGCAGGATCTCGGGCTGGGTCGCATAACGCTCCGTCCAGTCCCATTCCTGCTGCAGCGCCTCGGAGAACTGGTAGGAGTACTCGAGGCTGTCGATGTCGCAGCGCGCCCCGGGATAGCGGTTCCAGTACCAGGTTCCGCCGACCCCCGCGCCCGTCTCGAAGACCGTCGTCGCGAGCCCGAGCCCGCGCAGCCGATGGAGCATGTAGAGCCCGGCGAAGCCGGCGCCGACGACCACGGCATCGGTCGAACGAAGGTCCATCGCGATTCCTCCCCGCCGATCGACTCGAGCCGTCCGGACCGGGGGCCCGGATCGGGCTCGCATCGTCCGTGCCGACTCAGGCCGGCGCCACGACGCTTAGCACCTTCTCCGCGTACAGCCGCAGGCTTTGCCAGGCCCGCTCGACCGGGATCCCGCCCGCCAGCGGATGCAGGCAGAGGGTCGCGCGCGATCCGCCCGCGCGGATCCGCGCGACGCATTCGCCGGGCGTCAGGATCTCGTAGCGCCGCTGGGCGCGCAGCGCCTCGATCGTCTCGACGGGCTGCTCCCCCGGGCGCGGTACGCCCTCCCGGCGCCAGGAGGCGTATTCGCGGGCCTCGCGCAGGAAGTGCGGCGCGAGCTCGACCCAGGCGCGCTCGGGATCCTCGTCGACGAAGACCATCGCGTTCGCCTCGTCGGGCTGGACGACGAGGCCCCGCTTGCCGTGACGCGCGAGCTCTTCGTGGTAGACGGGCTCGAGCTCGGGGAGCGTCATCGCGGTGTAGAAGGGGAGGCCGAAGCGTGCGGCGCGCCGGGCGGCGGCCTTCGTCATGCCGCCGATCGCGAAGGGCGGATGGGGCTTCGTGAGCGGCGTCGGCGTGACCCGGATCGTCGCCCCGTTGTAGAGGAAGGGCTCGCCGCGCCAGGCGGTGAGCAGGGTCTCGAGGACGTGGTCCATGCGCTTTCCACGCGTGTCCCAGTCCTTGTCGAGAGCGGCGAACTCGAGCGGGCGGTAGCCCATGCCGGCGACGAAGCTGAAGCGGCCGCCGCTCGCGAGGTCGAGGATCGCGATCTCCTCGGCGAGGCGGATCGGGTCGTAGAGCGGGACGAGCAGGGCGGTGACGTTGACGGCGATCCGCTCGGTCCGCGCGACGATCATCCCGGCGAGCAGGAGCGGCGCCGGGAGCCAGCCGTTCTCGGCGCCGTGGTGCTCTTCGACGCTGACGACGGAGAAGCCGCTCCGGTCGGCGAAGGCCGCCATGTCGAGGGCCGCGCGGTAGCGCTTCGACTCCTCCTGCGGCGTCGGCGCGAGTCCGGTCATGTTGATGCGCAGCGCGGTCGAGACCGTCACGAGCCCTCCTGGATGGATTCGCCCGCCGCTCAGGCGACGAAGCGCCGGATCGCCGCGAGGCGCCGCTCGAGGACCTTCGCCGCGAGCGGGCTCGACGGCACGAGGTCGTAGCCGTGGATGCCGCCTTCGACGACGTGCAGCTCGACGGGCACGCCCGCCGCTTCGAGGGCCCGCGCGTAGGCGATCCCCTCGTCGCGGAGCGGATCGAACTCCGCGACCTCGACGAACGCCGGCGGGAGGCCGGCGAAGTCCTTGCGGTGGAGCGGAGCGGCATAGGGCGGCGGGGCGACGGCGCCGCCGCTGCAGGCGAACTCGGTGTTCCGCAGATAGAGCTTCCACATGTTCAGGTTCGATCCCCCGGTCCAGCCGGGCGTATCGAGGAAGCTGCGCACGGATCCCGTCTTCGATTCGTGGTCGGTCACGGGGTAGACGAGGATCTGGGCGCGGATCGCGGGGCCGCGCTGGTCGAGGGCGCGCTGCGTCGCGCCGGCCGCGAACGCCCCGCCGGCGCTGTCGCCGAGCAGGACGACCCGCTCGCGGTCGACGCCGAGGGTCGCGGCATTCGCATGGACCCACTCGAGCGTCGCATACGCATCGTCGAAGCCCGCCGGGAAGGGGTGGTCGATCGAGAGCCGGTACTCCGGCAGGAAGACGCGGCAGCGCGTCTCGCGCGCATAGCGCTCGGCGTAGTCGAGATGCCCCCGCATCGTCGAGAGGAAGAAGGCGCCGCCGTGGTAGTCGACGATCGTCGGCGCCGCGCCCGCGATGCCCTTCGGCGAGACTTCGAGCACGTCGATCGTGCGTCCGCCGGCGATCGGCATCCGATGGGTGCGGACCGTGACGGCGTCGCTCCAGGGGAACTTCCGCCGTTGCCAGCGCAGGCCGGCGTCGACGAGGCGCAGGACGAAGCGGTTCGCCGGGAGGGTGAACCCCTTCTGATCGGCGAACTCGGGGGCGAGCGCGTATTTCCGTTCCATCGGTCCTCCTCTGCGGCGATCGTGCGGGCCGTGCGGAGCGCGCGGCGACGAGGCCGCGACGTTCGATCGGCGTCAGCGGCGCTCGAGGCGCGGCAGGACTTCGCGCTCGAAGAGCCGCAAGCTCTCCCAGGCGAGTCCGGGGTCGAGGCCGCCCATCAACGGGTGCAGCATGAGCGATCCGTCGCGGGCTGCCAATGCGAGGCACTCGTCGGGGGTCACGATGGCGAATCGGCCGCTCGCCCGCAGCTCGGGCCAGGTCGAGGCGCCCGGAGCGGCGGTGTCCGAGACGACGCCGGTCTCCTGCCAGGCGGCATAGGTCGTCGCATCGGCGACGGCGAGGGGGCCGACGCGCGCCCAGGTCGCGTCGGGATCACGGGCGATCATGACGAAGCCCGGGGCGACGGGCGCGGTCGCGGGATGGCGCTCGCGATAGGCGTCGAACGAGCCGCAGCCGAAGACGTCCGCTTCGGCGAAGCCGATCGCTTCGGCCTCCGCGTAGTAGGCGGAGATGACCGCGTGGTCCCCGACGGCCGGGCTGTAGGCGCAGCGGAGGCGGGCGGCGCGGC
>JBIPOQ010000431.1:0-3677 GCA_044379055.1 Myxococcota bacterium | reverse complement strand
ATCGCGTCGCGCTCTACGCCCCGGACGCCCGCTCCCACGGCGATGCGGCCCGCGCCGCGGGGCTCGGCAAGGCCCAGATCGTCGCGCCCCTCTTCGGCCAGCTCGGCAACGCGGGGACGGCCTTCGTCCCCCTGCTGCTCGTCTCGGCGCTCGAATCCGCGAAGGCGGGCGAACGGATCCTCGTCGTCAACTTCGGCAACGGCGCCGACGCGACGAGCTTCCGGACGACGCCCCAGATCGAGAAGGTCACCGATCGCCGCGGCGTCGCGTGGAATCTGGCGCGCCGCCGGGTCGTCGCGCGCTACGACGACTACATCAACGCCCGGGGGCTGCAGCCGAAGGAGTGGGATGCGGGCACGAACCCCGGCCTCTCGGCGACGATCCTGTTCCGCGAGCGCGACGACGACCTGACCTTCAAGGGCCAGCAATGCCGCAAATGCGGCGCGATCCAGTTCCCGGCGCAACGGGTCTGCGAGACCTGCTTCGCGAAGGATCAGTTCGAGAAGGTCCGCCTCTCCGACAAGACCGGCAAGGTCGTCACCTACACCTTCGACTTCTTCTTCCCGACGCCGAACCCGCCGACGATCGTCACGATCGTCGACGTCGAAGGCGCCCGGATCCACCTGCAGGTCATCGAGATCAAGCCCGACGAGATGAAGATCGGCCAGGAGATCGAGTTCGTCTTCCGGCGCATCCATGAATCGGGCGGTCGCCCCAACTACTACTGGAAGGGCATCCCCAAGCCGGCCTAGCGCCGGAGGACTGCCCCATCCCCCGAACCCGAACGGTGAGCCCGCCCGGACGCCCACCCAGCGAGAATCCCTCCATGGCGAACAAAGAAGCGATTCGCGACAAGGTCTCCGTCGTCGGTGTCGGCTGTTGCCAGTTCGGCGAGAACTGGGACCAGTCCCCCGCCGACATGATCGTCGACGCGGCCTACGAAGCCTACGCCGACGCCGGCATCGACGATCCGCAGGGCCAGATCGACGCCGTCTTCACCGGCTCGATCTACACCAACAAGGGCCCCCACGAGTGCGCCGACGCGCTCAAGCTCTTCAACAAGCCCGTCTCGTTCGCGACCAACTACTGCGCGACCGGCACGGACCTGATCCGACTCGCGACCCTCTCGATCGCCGCCGGCGTCTACGACACCGTCCTCGTCGTCGGCTACGACAAGCCCAAGGATCGCGGCGTCTCGGGCCCGTCGGTCGTCACCGACCGCGTCCGCGACCTGCCCCAGACCCCGGCCGGCTGGTTCTCTCTCGCCGCTGCGACCTACTTCGAGAAGTACGGTGCCTCCCGGGCCGATCTCGCGAAGATCGCGATCAAGAACCACGCGAACGGATGCCTCGCCGAGAAGTCGTTCCTGAAGCGCAAGATCACCGAAGACGACTACTTCAAGGCCCGGATCATCTCCTGGCCCTTCGGCCTCTACGATTCGGCCGCCCAGACCGACGGCGCCGCCGCCGCGATCCTGACGCGCACGGATCTCGCGAGCCGTTATTCCAAGCAGCCGATCAAGGTCAAGGGCGTGACCGTCCGCGCCGGACCGAACCCCCAGAAGGACCCGAAGAACGACTTCCTGTCCTGGAAGCCGACCGCCTGGGCCCGGGACGACGTCTATCAGATGGCCGGGATCACGAACCCCCGCGCCCAGATCGGCATCGCCCAGGTCCACGACTGCTTCTCGCTGACCGAGCTCCTGACCTACGAAGATCTCGGCTTCTGCGCGAAGGGCTCGGCCAAGGAGCACATCGCGAGCGGCGACTTCGAGCTGACGGGATCGCTGCCGGTCAACACCGACGGCGGCCTCAAGACCTTCGGCCATCCGACGGGTGCGACCGGCGTCCGCATGATCTACGAGAACGTCCTGCAGCTGCGCGGCAAGGCGGGCGCCCGCCAGGTCCCGGGCGTCGAAGGCAAGCTCGCCGTGTCCCACAACATCGGCGGCCACCCGACGGCCTGCGGCATCGCCGTGCTCGGTCGGGATTAGTCGGTCGGGGGTCGGGATCGGTCGGTCGGGATCGGTCGTCCCGCTCGGTCTCGAACCGATCCGCCGGCGAAGCAAATCAAGGAGCGCTGCATGACGAACGCGAACCTCGACTGGGCGAAGATGACGATCCCTGCCACGCTGGCCCGCTCGGCCTCGACCTGGCCGAACGTGTCGGCCATCGAGGAAGGCGATCTGAAGCTGACCTTCGCGGGGCTCGCGGCCGCTGTCGAAGAGGCCGCGCGCGCCTTCCTGGCGGCGGGCATCCAGCGGGGAGACCGGGTGGGCATCTGGGCGCCGAACAGCGCCCGCTGGATCGTCGCCGCCCTGGGACTGCAATCCGCCGGCGCCGTGCTCGTCACGCTGAACACCCGCTTCAAGGCCGCCGAGGCGGCGTACGTGCTCCAGAAGAGCGAGGCGCGCCTGCTCTGCACCGTCGGCGACTTCCTCGGCATGAACTACGCCGACGTGATCGCGGCGCAGAAGCTGCCCGACCTCGAGGGCATCCTGCTGCTCGAGGGCTCGAGCCCGAACGGAACGCCCTGGGACGCGTTCCTCGCCCGCGCGGCCAGCGTGACGCCGGCCGCCGCGAAGGCTCGGGCCGCCGAGGTCGGCCCGGACGACCTCTGCGATTTCCTCTTCACGTCCGGCACGACCGGCAATCCCAAGGCCGTGATGAGCGCCCATGGACAGAACCTCAAGGTCTTCGAGGTCTGGGGCCGCACGGTCGGGCTGCGTGCCGGCGATCGCTATCTGATCATCAACCCCTTCTTCCACTCCTTCGGCTACAAGGGCGGCTGGCTCGCCTGCCTGATCCACGGCGCGACCGCCCTGCCCCACGGCGTCTTCGACGTCGCCGACGTCCTCGGCCGCATCCAGCGCGAGAAGATCACCGTGATGCCCGGCCCGCCGGCGATCTACCAGTCGATGCTCGCCTTCGAGGGCCGCGAGAAATACGACACGAGCTCGCTCCGCCTCGCGGTCACTGGCGCCGCCCCGACCCCCGTCGAGCTGGTCCATCGCATGCGCAAGGAGCTCGGCTTCGAAAGCGTCATCAAGGCCTACGGCCTGACCGAGAGCTGCGGCACGGTCTCGATCTGTCTCCCCACCGACACGCCCGAGACCATCGCCAACTCCGACGGGGCCGCGATCCCGGACACCGAGGTCAAGCTCGTCGACGCAGAAGGCCAGGAAGTCCCGCGCGGAACGGCCGGCGAGGTCTGGGTCCGCGGCTACAACGTGATGCGTGGCTACTTCAAGGACGAGGCCGAGACGAAGAAGGCGATCGATGCCGAAGGCTGGCTCCACACCGGCGACATCGCCGTCATGGACGAGCGCGGCTACATCAAGATCACCGACCGCATCAAGGACCTCTACATCATGGGCGGGTTCAACGTGTATCCCGCCGAGGTCGAGAACCTGCTCTTCCAGCATCCGGGCATCGCAGCCTCCGCCGTGATCGGCGTCCCCGACGAGCGCATGGGCGAGGTCGGCATGGCCTTCGTGGTCGCGCGGCCGAATGCGTCGCTCGACCCCGCCGAAGTGATCGCGTGGAGCCGCGCCAACATGGCGAACTACAAGGTGCCCCGCTTCGTCGAGGTCGTGGACGAGCTGCCCCGCAACGCATCGGGGAAGGTCCTGAAATACGAGCTGCGGGATCGGGTGAAGGGGATATTCGGGGGCTGAG
>JBIPOQ010000430.1:0-3681 GCA_044379055.1 Myxococcota bacterium | reverse complement strand
CTGACTGACGCGACTAGAGATGCATGCCCGCCGTACGCCCGTCGCCCGGCGCCCTCGCTGCCCGCGCGCGGACAACCCGACCGAGGGCCTCGACGCCCCGCGTGATCTCGGCCTCGTCGACCGACGCGACCGAGAGCCGCATGCCGCGCGACGGCCTTCCATCGGGCATGAAGAGCGTGCCGGGCGAGAAGACGACTCCGGCCCGCGCGGCGTCGGCGAGCAGATCGCGGGTATCGACCTCGAAGGGCAGCTCGACCCAGCGTTGATAGCCGCCCTCGGGCTCGGTCCAGACCGTGCCGGGCGGCATCGCGAGGGCGAGCGCCTCTGCGAGCGCGGCGTGGCGCGAGGCGAGCACGCGGCGGATGCGCGCGAGATGACGGTCGTAGGCGCCGGACTCGACGAAGCGGGCGAGCCCCGCCTGGAAGGCCAGAGCGTCGGAGAGATCGGTCGCGTGCTTCAGGGCGACGAGCCCCTCGAGCGCCCGGCCCCGCGCCGCGAGCGATCCGACGCGGACACCGGGAAATAGCGACTTCGAGAACGAGAAGAGCTGGACGACGATGCCCGCTTCGTCGAGGGCTGCGAGCGGAGCCACGTCCTGCCCCTTGAAGCGCAGGTCGAGCTCGAAGCCGTCCTCGACGATCGGCACCCGATGGCGCGCGGCGATCTCGAGGATCTGGCGGCGGCGCGCGAGGGGCGTCGTCGTGCCGAGGGGATTGTGAAACGACGGGATCGTGTAGAAGGCCTTGACCTCGGGGCGCGCGAGCACCCGGTCGAGGGCCTCGGGCACGACGCCATCCGCGTCCATCGCCACGCCGGCCGCCGAGAGCCCGTGGCCCGCGAGCGCCGACAGCACGTTCGCGTAGGTCGGCACCTCGACGGCGACCTGATCGCCGGGCTGCGTGAACAGGCGCAGCGCGAGGGAGATCCCCTGGCTCGCCCCGTGGCAGAGCACGAGCTCCTCTGGCGCCACCGTGATGCCGTACCGGCGGAAGCGCTCCGCCATCGCACGCCGCAGGCGCGGGTCGCCTTCGGGCGATGCGTACGAGAAGAGCGCGGCCCCCTCCTCGCGGAGCGCGGCGTCGAAGCAGGCGGAGAACTCGCCGACCGGATAGAGGCGCGGATCGGGGATCAGGCGGTGGAGCGCGACGACGTCGTCGCCGCTCGCATAACGCGGCCGCGTGTTCTCGAGGGCGATCAGCCGCTCGACCGTGGGCGCGAGCGCAAGCTCCTGATCCGAGCGCCGCGGCGTGCCCGCCTCGTCGGCGACCGTGCGCAGCGTCCGGACGAAGGTGCCGGCCCCGACCCGCGCCTCGACGAGCCCCGCCTGGCCGAGCTGCTCGTAGGCGAGCGCGATCGTGTCGCGATGGAGACCGAGCTCGGCCGCGAGGGACCGGATGGCGGGCAGACGCTCCCCGGGCGATCGCTGGCCCTGCTCGATCTCGGCCTGGAGCTGGGCCGCGACCTGCAGATAGGCCGGCTCGCCCGAGGCGGGATCGATGCGGAGGCTCTGGGACGGACCGGCCGGCGACATGGACCGCAGAATATCAGCCGGACAATCGAGTGCCAGCACGGAGTGTCCGGCTAGATCCAAGGCAATCAAACCGGACAATCAGGCCGCTGCGTTGAAGCGGTCCATGGCGGTCGCGAGGCCGTCGGCGAGGACACAGACGACCGCATCGGCGGCCCGGTCGATCGCTGCGGGCAGCCGCTCGGTCTCCTCTTCGGCCGAAAAAGGCTCGAGCACCCAATCGACGACCGCCGCCGCGCTGCCGGGATGGCCGATCCCGAACCGCAGGCGCGGGATGGCATTCGTCGCGAGGGCCCGGGCGATGTCCGCGATGCCGCGGTGGCCCCCGGCGCTGCCGCCCGGCCGCAGCCGCAGCCGCCCCAGCGGCAGATCGAGATCGTCGTAGACGACCAGGAGATCCCGCTCCGGGACCAGCCCGGGCCAGCAGGCGAGCGCCGCCGCGACGCTGTCGCCCGAGCGATTCATGAAGGTCGTGGGCTCGAGTAGCGCGCAGTCGAGGCCGCCGACGACCCGCCGCGCGACCCGACCCGAGAGGGCCTCCGAGGCCTCGAAGACGGCGCCATGGCGCGCGGCCAGCCGCTCGACGACCCGAAAGCCCACGTTGTGCCGCGTCGCCGCGTAGCGCGCCCCCGGATTGCCGAGCCCGACGACGAGCCGATCCGGTGCCGAACCGCTCAGCTCACGCGCCCTTCGCCGCCGGCGCTGCCGCCTCGGCGCCACCCGCCGCCGCAGCCGCCTCGTCGCGCAGGCCGCGGGGAATCAGCACGGTCGCGACGGTCAGGTCGGACTCGGACTTCACGTCCACGCCTTCCGGAATCTTCAGGTCCGCGACGTGGAGCGTCGAGCCGAGATCCATGGCCGAGACGTCGACCTCGATCGAGTCCGGAATCGCGTTCGGCAGACACATGAGCTCGAGCTCGCGCAGCTGCTGATCGAGCACGCCGCCGTTCACGACGCCCACCGGCGTGCCCGTGAGATGGATCGGAACCTCGACCTCGATCTTCGTCGTGAGGTCGACCTCGTAGAAGTCGACGTGCGTGATGCGTCCGCGGACGGGCTCGCGCTGGAGCTCCTTCGCAATCACTGTCCGGCCCGAGACGGCCGCGTCGCCCGTCAGGTCGATCAGCGTATTGACGCCGCTGTGGCTGGTCGACAGCAGGCGCTCGAACTTGGCCACGTCGAACGAGATCGGCGTCGCCCCGCGGCCGCCGCCGTAGACGATGCCGGGCACGAGCCCCTTCTGCCGCAGCTGGCGCGCCGCGCCCTTGCCCGTGGTTCCCCGCGTTTCGACTGCGAACGTCACGTCACCCATGATCTCGACTCCTGGAGCGCGCTGCCCTCGGCGGGTCAGCGGTGCGAATTCGGGTCCAGACCAGCCTGGACCCCTCGATGAATTGAAGAACGACTCGTTGGTCTCTCGATGGTCAGAAGAGCGAGCTGACGCTCTCCTCGTTGTTGATCCGGCGGATCGCCTCCCCGATGGGCCCGGCGACCGAGACGACGTGGAGCTTGCCCGACTCGACCGCGTCCGCCCGCAGCGGGATCGTGTCGGTCACGATGACCTGCTGGAGCGGCGATTCGCTGATGCGCTTGACGGCCGGCCCGGACAGGACCGGGTGCGTGATCGCGGCGTGCACGGACTTGGCCCCGGCCTCCATCAGGCTGCGGGCCGCTTCGGTCAGGGTTCCGGCCGTGTCGACCATGTCGTCGACGATGATGCAGGTCTGGTCCTTGACGTCGCCGATGATGTGCATGACCTCGGCGACGTTCGCGACCTCACGCCGCTTGTCGATGATGGCGAGGCGGGCGGAGAGGCGCTTGGCGTAGGAGCGGGCGCGCTCGGTGCCGCCGGCGTCCGGGGAGATGACCGTCACGTCGCTCCCGATCTTGCGCTCGATCGCGTCGAGCATGAGCCGCGTCGCGTAGAGGTTGTCGACCGGGATGTCGAAGAAGCCCTGGATCTGGCCCGAGTGGAGATCCATGCAGAGGATGCGATGCGCACCGGCGGTCTGGATCAGATCGGCGACGAGCTTCGCGGTGATCGGGACGCGCGGGCGGACCTTGCGGTCCTGGCGCGCATAGCCGTAGTAGGGCACGACGGCGGTGATGCGGCGAGCCGACGCGCGCTTCAGCGCGTCGATCATGATCAGCAG
>JBIPOQ010000429.1:0-3687 GCA_044379055.1 Myxococcota bacterium | reverse complement strand
CCCCCATCTCCCGGGCGAAGCGCTCCCGCCGAGTCGAGGGGGCCGCGACGGCGATCCGGGCCGCGCCGCGCCGGCGCGCCCAGTAGGCGACGCAGAGCCCGATCGGTCCCGCTCCGAGGACGAGCACACGAGAGGCCGGGCCGATCTCCGCGAGGCGCACGCCGCGCAAGCCGACCGCGAGGGGCTCGACGAGGGCGCCGTCCTCGAGGGTGAGCGGCGGCGGCAGGACGTAGGCCTCGCGCTCGGGGAGCGTCATGTACTGGCCGAAGCCACCGGTCGGATGCTGACGCCAGGCGGGGCAGAAGGCGAGATGGCCCTGCCGGCATTCGTCGCAGTCGCCGCAGGCCGTGACGCACTGGGCGGTCACGAGGCTTCCGATCGCGACTTCGGTCACGCGCTCGCCCCGAGCCACGACTTCCCCGGCGAACTCGTGGCCATAGACCTTGTTGCGGTCCATTCCCGCGTCGCCGGTATAGGTGCTGACGTCCGTCGCGCAGATGCCGCAGCGACCGATGCGGATCAGGATCTCGTCCGCGCCGAAGGCAGGGATCGGGCGCTCCTCGATGCGGAAGGGCTCGCGGGGCCCGGTGTAGACGGCGACCTTCATGCCGACCTCCATGCCTACCACTTCCGCCGCATCTGTGCGCCCATCCGCCGACGCCGCAGCAAGCGCTCGCGTTCGGCGGGCGAGACGACCGGGGTCTCCTTCGGCAGATGATCGCGGACCTTCGCGAGCGGGACGCGCTTCATGCTCGGACAGGGCGACGAGCTCGCCTGGTTCCAGCGGTTCTGGATCACGCCCCGCAGATGGCCGCCGGTGTCGAGCCAGTTGGGGACGCCGGGATCGCGCACGGCCAGGACCGCGCGGAATCGGCCGTCGGCATCGAGGCGTGCCTGGTGGCCGTTCAGGCTCGATTGCCGGTTCGTCCAGTCGATCGTCGCGAAGAGCTCGTCGGCCAGCATGAAGGACCAGTAGCGGACCTGTTCGGGGATCTCCGTCTCGATGATCAGCGCCTCGTCCTCGCCGATCTCGAAGAGGGTCTCGAGGTAGACCTGCGGCCAGGAGCGGCCGGTGAAGCCGCTGTAGTCCGTGACCTCGAAGCGGTTCACGACGTTCTTCTTCCGGGTCGCATCGAGATGGAGGAGCCAGTGCTGGATGCTGTACTCCATCCACTGTCCGATCTCCTCCATCCGCTCGGCGATCTCGGCGGCGGTCGGCCGTGGGCGGATCGCCGGCACGTCGAGCCGCTCGATCGTCATGCGCGGGTCGACCTCGTTCTCCCAGTCGTACATCGCGTGGCGGACGCCGAGGTTCGTCGCCTTCGGATCGAGGGGCCACCAGTCGCCCCGCCAGTCATTCGGCTTCTCGGCGGCGAGCAGGACTTCGAAGCGGCCATCGGCGCCGATCGTGAGCTCGTCGACGTCGTAGTTGGCGAGACCGGGCTTCGGTTTGTCGGTGCGGGTGAAGTAGGTCTCGCTGACGGTGACGAAGGCGAAGAGGGTCGTGCCGCGATGACCGGCGATTCGATAGGTCCCTTCGCCCCGGATCGGCGCGTAGGTGTAGACGAAGTCGGGGACGGGGGCGGCGAAGTTGAGGGCCTGCGAGAGCATCGGGACGAACTCGGGATAGTCGGGATCGTTCGCGACGAGCCCGAAATGTCCGCCGGCCAGGGCCGAGAGCATCATCTGGTAGAGCTCCTGCCGATCGCGGGCATCGCCCGGGTCGCGCAGCTTCGCGACGAGGCGGTCGGCGACGGGGGCCCACCGGGCGAGGTAGTCGTTCCATTCGGGCAGGGCGGGTCGGGGCGACATGAGGCGTCCTCGTCGGATTCGGGGGGCTCAGCGCCGCGCCGCGAGAAATGCGGAGGCACGCCCAACGCATTCTGCGAAAGCGGCCATCGCGCTGAGGTCGAAAGGGGGGCTCTTGGCAGGGGAAAGGATCGGGAGCGCGCCGGTCGATCGCTGGACGGCGGCGGGTGCCATCAAGATGTCGCAGAGGTCGAAGGGCTCGATGAACCAGCCATCGGGCTCGATCCGTTCGGCATAGCTCGTCGCCGTGGCGCTGTAGCCGAAGACGGGCATGCCCTTCGCGTACATGTATCCCAGTTCGACCGCGGTCCCGACATCCATGCTCGGTCCGCGAAAGGGTGTCATGTTGACGAAGCCGAGCTGACACCCATCGATCATCTCGATGCAGACGTCGAAGGCAGCGACCCCCGCGTCGCGGGGTTCGAGGCCGAACAGGCGCCGGTAATCGCCTTCTCCGGGGTAGGCTCCCTCGATGCCGTGCGACTCGCAGATCTTCTTCTTGGCGAGACCGATCTCGGCGGCGTTCGGAAGGAAGACGTCGGGACCGGCCAGGTAGGCGCGGGGACGGGTATGTCCTGTCATTGGAGGCGCTCCCGGATTTCTTCTGCGTCGAGGCCGAAATCCTCGGGCGCCTCGAGGCGGCGACCGCGGGCGAGGACCGCATCGCGCTCGGGCTGGGCGCGGATCCATTCCTTCATCCGGGCCTCGACGTCCGGCCGAAGCTCGAGGTCGAAGCGGGCATAGACGCCACGGACGACGGCGAGGGGGTCCCTCGCGAGCTCTTCTTGATGCACTTCGTGGAAGGCGTCCGGCCGGCGGGCACGAACGTCGCGGGTGTGTCGGGTGGCCTGCTCGTAGATGCGGAGCTGGCGCGGGCCGATGCGCTTCGCCTCGGGGCTTCCGGGCGCCGGGTCACCGCGATAGGCGGCGAGCAGGCTCGAGAGCGAAACGAGGGTCCGCACGGGATCGCGGCGGGTCAGGACTACGCAGGCGTCGGGGAAGACTTCGAGCAGCGACCCTGACCGCAGGAAATGCGTCGGATTCTTGAGCAGCCAGGTCTTGTCGCGCTCACGATGACCGATCAGGCGGAGATTGTCGGCGAGGCGGCGATAGCTCGAGAGCTCGTCCTGGGCGAGATACCAGTCGTCGTAGGTCGGCAGGTCGAGCAGCGAGGGCAGCTGATTCGTGACGAAAGTCTGCATCATGAGGGCGAGGCACTCGTCGACGTCTCCCGGCTCGATGCGGTGGAGCGCGACCGCTCGCGGCGCCGCGGCCTCGAACGACCGCGCGCGCTCGGCCGCGGCCTGGAAGAGGGGATGGGCCGCCCATTCGGCACGGGGTGGCCGCACGATCGGGTTCGGGATGATCCAGCTCTCGAGGCCCTGGAAGCGGGGATCGAGCGACAGGATCTGATGGAGGGCCGTCGTCCCCGTGCGCGGAATGCCGGCGATCACCAGCGGTCGGACGATGCGGTCGGCGAGGCAGCTCGGGGTCTGCTTCCAGCCGGCCTCGGAATGGAGTCTTCCGATCAGGCCGGGGAGCGCGAAGGCGAAACACTTCGCGCGCGTGTCGTCGTCGTCGGGCAGGTCCGACGCGAAGGCGGCGAGGACGCGCGCGAGTCCCTCGCGGTAGTCGTCGCGACCGAAGTCGCCGAGGCCGGTCGCAGCCCGCGCCGCTGCGTGCAGCGCGGGCTCGAAGTCCGCATAGCGCTTCGGGACGCCTTCGCTCAACACCGCGCGCTCCATCCGGGGAGGGCGACGCCCATGCCGATCACCAGCGATCCCAGTGGATCACCTCGGAGACGGGCTTGCGTTTCACCGGCCCGAACGGCCGATCCGGATAGCCGAGCGCGATGCAGACGGCGATCGAGCAGTCCGC
>JBIPOQ010000042.1:0-13078 GCA_044379055.1 Myxococcota bacterium | reverse complement strand
CTGGGCGCCGGAGACGAGCGCCTGCACGCGCACCGCCGTCGCGGGCTCGCCGGAGAGCCCGGCTCGCGCGCGGATCCAGCGGGGGAACGAAAGCCCCGCCCGCTGTGCGGCGAGATCGGCGAGGGCCGTCTCGACCGCGGCCCGGGCACACGGCGTCGCTTCGCTCATCCGCCGGACGATCGCGAGCCCTGCTTCGTCGACCTCGTCGTCGATCCCGACGAGGGCCTCGAGCGCGCCGAGCAGGGCGGCGCGACAGGCTTCAAGCGCCTCGCCGCCGAACGCCGGCAGCGGCGTCGCCTCGCCGATCCCGAAGCGACCCGCGTCGTCTTCGAGGGAGACGAGGAAGCCCGCGCGCCCGCGGATCGTCCCGTGGGCCGTCTCGAGGGGCGCGACGAGGGGCAGGACGAAGGCGCGCAGGCCCGTGCGGACGAGGCTCACGCGGCGAGCCCGATGGCGAAGAGCAGCGCGTGGAAGAGGCAGAGCTTCGCCGTCCCGGCGAGCGCTTCGTTGAGCGGCGGACCCGAGACCTCGCGATGGATCACCCGCCCGAGCGACACGGCGAGGGGCAGCGTCAGCCAGGGCAGCAGGACCCAGGCCGTCGCGCCCCCGAGCAGCCAGGGAACGCTCGCGAGGAGATAGGCGGCGGCGACGAGCAGCGACCACTCGGCGCGCGCCCCGCCGCGGCCGAGACGTACCGCCAGGGTCCGCTTGCCCGCGACGCGATCCGTGTCGACGTCGCGCAGGTTGTTGACGACCAGGATCGCGGTCGCGAGGGCGCCGACCGGAACCGAGGCGACGAGGGCGAGCGGCGGGACGGAGCCGAGCTGCACGAAGCAGGTCCCCGTCACGGCGACGACGCCGAAGAAGACGAAGACCGCGACGTCGCCGAGGCCGTGGTAGCCGAGGGGCCAGGGGCCGCCGGTGTAGGCGATCGCGGCGGCGATCGAGAAGACGCCGATCGCGAGGATCGCGGGGCCGGCGACGGCGGTCAGGTACAGGCCGATCGCGATCGCGAGGGCGAAGACGACGAGCATGCCGCGCTTCAGCGCCCGGGGCGTCAGCAGCCCGAGCTGCGTCGCGCGCGGGGGACCGATGCGGGCCTCGGTGTCCGCGCCCTTCTCGAAGTCGAAGACGTCGTTCGCGAAGTTCGAGCCGATCTGCAGCAGCAGCGAGCCCGCCGCCGCCGCAAGGGCCGGCCCGACGCGCAGTCCGCCCAGCTGATGGGCCACCGCCGTGCCGACCAACACGGGCGCGAGCGAGACCGGCAGCGTGCGCGGCCGCAGCGCGAGGATCCAGGCCGCGGGGCTGCCCGGTCGGATCGACGTCATGCGAGGCCTCCCAGGAAGATGCGCACGACCGCCGCGACGCGGTCCGGCGCCTCGAGATGGGCGGCATGCCCGGCCCCGGCGATCGTCGCGATGCGCGCGCCCGGCAGCGCTTTCGCGAGGTCCTCCGCGATCGCGCGGAACTTCGCGTCCTCTTCCCCGACGACGAGCAGCACGGGCAGGGACAGCGCCGCGAGCCGGGCGTGGAGCGGCGCCTGCGCCCCGGCGCCCATCCCGCGCAGGCTGTTCGCGAGACCCTGCGGACGATTCGCGAGGCGCTGAAGACGGGCGCGCGCGAGGACCTCGGGGCCGAGACGCGCCTGGCTCGCGAAGAGGGGCTGCGCCATCCAGGCGTCGACGAAGCGCTCGAGCCCGTCCTGCTCGATCGAGTCGGCGAGCGCGCGATCGGCGGCGATGCGCTCGGCGCGGGCGATCGGATCGGCGATCCCCGCCGTCGCCCCGACGAGAACGAGGCTCGCGAAGGCCCCGGGCCGGGCGACGGCCGCCGCGAGCGCCGCGCGCCCGCCCATCGAATAGCCGAGCAGATGGGGACGCTCGAAGCCGAGGCCGCGCGCCGCCTCGGCGATCTGGTCCGCACAGGCGTCCATCGCGTAGGGCGCGAGCTCGCCCGGCGCGTCGCTCTCGCCGTGGCCCACGAGCTCGAGACGGGCGACCCGCGCGAAGGGCGCGAGGCCGAGCGCGATCGATTCCATGCTCTCGGCGGAGCCGGTGAAGCCGTGCAGCACGAGGAGGTCGGGCCGCGCGGCCCGGCCGCTCTCGGCCCGATGCGCCGAGGTCTGAGCCGGGGTCGGGCCGGATCCATCGGGGGCGTCGTGCGCATCGACGACGGCCCGCAGACGCAAGCCGCCCGCTTCGACGAACACGCTGCGAGACGCCTCGGCGCTCACGGGCCCCCTCGCCCGCGGCGGGCAGAGCCCGTCACGCGATCGTCGCCCGGCTTCGCCCCGGCCTCCGGCGCAGCCGACGGCTCGGTCGCGTCGATCGCCGCCGCGGCGCGGGCGAGCGCCTGCCGAAACCCCCGGGTGTTCCCGGTCGGATCGACGCGGACGTGGACGATCGAGACGCGCGGACGCGCGAGGGCCGATTCGAGCGCCTTCGGCAGGGCGGCCGGTGCATCGACCCGCTCGTAGTCGAGCTCGAAGAGGGCCGCCGCGCGGGCCAGGTCGAGGCCATGCGGCGTCCGGAAGAGGCGATCGAAGGCGACGGCCTCGCCCTGCTCGGCCACGGGCAGGAAGGAGAAGATCCCGCCGCCGCCGTCGTCGAGGACCGCGAGGACGAGGGGGATCGCCTCGCGGCGCGCGAGCAGGAGCCCCGTCAGATCGTGGAGGAACGCGAGATCACCGGTCAGCAGGAGCGTCGGAAGGCCCGTCGCGGCGGCGACCCCGAGCGCGGTCGACGAGATGCCGTCGATGCCGCTCGCCCCGCGATTGCAGAAGATGCGGAGCGGCTCGCGACGGCAGGCGAGCGCGAGATCGAGGAGCCGGATCGGCATGCTATTCGACGCGAAGAGCTGGCCCCCGGCCGGGGCGGCCTCGGCGACGGCGAAGGCGAGACCGAGACCCGAGACGGAGTTCGCGCCGGCGATCTCGGCGGCGAGCGCCGTGCGGCCCCGCTCGTTCGCCGCGACGAAGTCCCGACACCAGGATCGCGAGGCCGCGAGGTTCTCGGGCAGCTTCGCGGCCGCCGCTTCGAGCAGCGACGCAGCCCCGCCGACGACGACCCGCGTCGCCTGACGCGAGGGCTCGCCCCACTGCCCGCCTTCGTCGAGCCACCAGACCGAGGCCGGCGCCGAAGCCTCGAGCCAGAGGCGCTGTGCCTTCGAGACGGGCGCATCCCCGATCCGGACGACGACCTCGGGCGCGTGCCGTGCCGCGAAGCCCGGGGCACGCGCCAGAAGATCTCCGCCGTCGAGCACCGGCGCATCCGGCAGCCACGGCCCCCGCCGCAGCTGCGAGGCCGGATCCGCGAAGAGCGGCCAGCCCGCCCGCGCCGCGAATCGCGCCAGCGCCGCCGCGAGGCGCTCGTCCGCGTCCATCGGTCCGGCACACACGACGCCCCGCTCGCAGCGCAGCGCGAGGGCGACGAGCTCGTCGACGTCGGCAGGATCCGCGACCGGTTGCGCGCGCGTGAAGCGCAGCGGCGCGAGCGCGGGGGCCGTGTCCGCCTGCGCGTTGCGCGCCGGCGGCGCGAGCGGCTCGCGCAGCGGCCAGTTCAGGTGGACCGCCCCGGCCGGTCGCCCGACGGCCCGCTCGACGGCCCGCGCCGCGAGGATCTCCGCATGCCGGAGCGCGCCCTCCCCCGCCTCGGGGATCGGGACCTCGACCGACCAGCGCGGATGACGCCCGTAGAGCCCCGTCTGGTCGATCGTCTGCCCGGCACCGAAATCGCGCAGCTCGCTCGGTCGGTCGGCGGTGAGGACGAGGAGCGGGACGCGGGCGTGGTGGGCCTCGACGACGGCGGGGAGATAGTTCGCGGCGGCGGTGCCCGAGGTGCAGACCAGGGCAGCGGGCATTCGCGACGCCTTGCCGAGACCGAGGGCGAAGAAGCCGGCGGCCCGCTCGTCGAGCTCGATCCAGGTGCGCAGCGCCGGGCAGCGCTCGGCGGCGATCGCGAGGGGCGTCGAGCGCGAGCCCGGCGAGATGACGACGTGGGCGACGCCGGCGGCGGCGAGGCTCGCGAAGAAGCGACTCGCATAGGCGTAGACCGCCGCCGGATCCGCCTCGAAGGCGCGCCCCGTCGGCGACTCGTCGCGCGCGCTCGCCAACTCAGATCTCCGTCAGCGGCGCGAGCAGCGCACGCAGCTTGATCCGCGTCTCGACGAGCTCCTGCTCGGGATCGGAGCCGGCGACGATGCCGGCCCCGGCGTAGAGCCGGGCGCGGCTCGCCCCGGACTGACCGACGGGGGCGAGGCCGTTGCGGATCAGGGCGGAGCGGAGCCCGACACAGAAAGCGCCGCCGCCCTCGGCGTCGAGCCATCCGATCGGCGCCGCATACCATCCGCGCTCGAGCTCCTCGTGGCGCCGCAGCCAGGCAGCGGCCGCGACTGTCGGCGCTCCGGCGACGGCGGGCGTCGGGTGGAGCGCCTCGACGAGGGAGAGGACGTCGTCCGGGGGCGCGCCCGGACGCGCGGCGGCGAGCTCGCCCTCGATCGCGGTCTCGAGATGCTGGATCCCGAAGAGGGCGCGCAGGCGCGGACCGGCGGCGATCTCGAGTCGTGCGCAGCGCGGCGCGAGGACCCCGCGGATCGCGTCGACGACGTGGGCGTGCTCCGCGCGTTCCTTGGGGCTCGCGAGCAGCGCGTCCGCGAGGGCCCGATCCTCCTCGGGCGTGCGGCCGCGCGGGGTCGAGCCGGCGAGCGCTGCGGTGGCGACGCGACGACCTGCGACCCGCACGAGGGTCTCGGGGGTCGCGGCGAGAAACGTGTCGCGACCGCGGCCGACGGCGACGAGGGTGCAGCTCGGATAGGTCGAGCGCAGCCGGGCGAGGAAGCCGGCCACGTCGAAATCGCCGTCGTGCTCAACGGCGAGCGAGCGGGCGAGCACGAGCTTCGCGAGGCGGCCGCTCGCGATCTCGGCGAGGGCGCTCTCGACCTGGGCACGAAAGCGGGCATGGCCGCGATCCGAGCGCACGCGGTACTCGGGGCCCTCCCGCCGCGCGGTCGCCGCCGCCTCGTCGCGCACCGCGCTCGACTCTCCGCCGACCGCCGAGGTCTGGGCATGCGCCGCGGCTTCGGCCCGCGGCGCAATCGCGGCGAAGGCTTCGCCGATCCGGCGCGCGAGGTCCGCCTCGACCGCGGCGGCGCTGGTCGTCGGCTCGACCCGGGCGAAGACGACGGCGCGCCCGCGGCCGTCGAGCCGCTCGAGGAGTCCCTCCGGCAAGCGGAAGCGGGCCGCGGGGAAATTCTTCCAGTCGGGATCCGCGTTCGTCTTCGCCTCGAAGGCGAAGCCGCCGAGCAGGAGCGGGCCGCCTCCGGGCCTCGCCTCGCCGGCGAAGCGCAGACGCGCCACGAGATCCCGCTGCCAGTCGCGCACCGCGGCGACGCGACCCGCCCCATCGTCTTCGAGCTCGTCGACGCTGCCCCAGGCGAAGAAGAGCTCGCCCGCGTCGACCCGCTCCCAGTACGAGCGGTCGCGGTTTCCGGCCCAGGCGTAGGCGCGCAGCCCGTCCTCCGCCGCGAGCGCGGGGAGGGCGAAGGCCCAGGCGAGAAATTGGGTGCGCCCGGACGCCTTCGCCCGTTCGACGGCCGCGCGGACCTCGGCCGCGAGGTCGGCGGGAACCGCCGCGCTCGTGCGGGTCGGCGGGCTCATCGGGAGCGGCTTCCGATCGGCGTCAGGGGGCCGCGGACGCCGGTCAGGATCTGGGCGGAGCCGAGCAGCAGGACCTCCCGTTCGAGCTCGAGGAAGCCCGCGCCCGACAGCATCGTGCGGATCACCTCCGGCGGCGGCAGGTAGGCCGTCGACTTCGGCAGGTAGCGATAGGCGCTCCGGTCCGAGAGGAGCCCGCCGACGAGGGGCACGATCCGATCGAAGTAGAGCGAGTGGGCCGCGCGCAGCGGGCCCCAGGCCGGTCGATCGACGTCGACCAGGGCGAAGCGGCCGCCGGGCCGCAGGATCCGCGCGATCTCCCGCAACACGCCCTCGAGCGACACGAAGTTGCGCAGCGCGAAGCCGCAGGTCACGACATCGACCGAGCCCGTCCGGAAGGGCAACCACTCGCCGTCGCCCTGGACCTTCGGGAATCCGAGCCCGCGCGTCGTCGCCTGGCGCAGCATCTCGCGGGCGAAGTCGACGCCGATGGACCGGGCGCCGCGCGCCTCGACGAGCTCGCAGAAATCGCCGGTGCCGCAGGCGAGGTCGACGACGAGCTCTCCCGGTCCGACGCGGATCTTGTCGAGCGCGCGCCTTCGCCAGCGCTGGTCGAGCCCGAGCGACATGATGCGATTCAGCGCGTCGTAGCGCGGCGCGATGCGGTCGAACATCTCGCGGACGCGCAGGCGCTTCTCTTCTCCGATCGGCAGATCCCCTAACGCCACTGGACCTCCAGGCGGCCCGCCCGGGCCCGGGCGAGCGTCTCCTCGAGCGCGCCCGCTTCGCCCTTCTCGCGCAGGCGTGCGAGCGCGTGCGCGACGACGGTGCGCTGGAAATGCAGGGCGACGATCTGCGTCGCCTGCGGCAGCAGCCGCTCGAAGGCGCGCCGCACCGCCGCCTCGTCCTCGCCGCGGGGCTTGCGGATGTGGTCGTCGAACAGGTCGATCGCGCGCTCGGCGAGCGCCCCGATGCTCGCCGCGTGCTCGGCGGCGAGCTCGAGCAGCTTCTCGAGCGGCAGCCCCTCGCCGAGGATCTCGAGGCAGGCCGCCAGCATGTCGCGGTCCGAGCGCGGGAAGCGGAGCTCGCCCGCGACCTCGATCGGCGTCAGGAGCCCCGAGCGCACCGCCGCGCCGACGAGCGCCTCGGGCACTCCGGTCTCGCTCGCGAGCTCCTGCTGCGAGAGCGTGCCGTCGCCGACGCTGCGATCCGCCAGCGACGCGAGCAGGCTCGTCGACTCCGTCCGCGACGCCGCAGACCGACCCGCTCGTCGAGCACCACGAGCGGGCGCGCTCTCGGACTCGAGCAGCCTGCGAATCTGGGCGAGGCTGAAGCCGGCCTCGAGCAGCGCCCGGATGCGCCGGAGCCGTTCGAGATGCTCGCCCGCGTAGATGGCGAAGCGGCCGCGACGCAGCGGCGGCGGGATCAGGCCCCGCGCCTGGTAGAAGCGAACCGTGTCCACCCCGACGCCGGCCGCATCCGCCAGCTCCGCGACTCGAAGGTCCATCCAGCGACTCTAAGAGTGATCACTCCGACTGTCGACCCGTTCGAAGCCCCTGCCCCTCCCCGGCCGACTCGAAACAGGGCCTTGATCCCGAGGGGAAACCTCAAGCACGCCCGGCTTTCGCCGACACGGGAAGCATTCCCATGCCGCAGGAAAGGCCGACGAGCGGCGCCGGCCTTTTCCGCGTCCGTCGAATCGAGTCGCCATGGAAAAGCCCGACCCGGATCGACGACGCCTGACCGTCGAAGCGGGCCATCTGCTGATCCTCCAACCGCAAGGAACGGCGAGTGGATACCCCATGGTCGTCCCCGTCGATCACGTGGCCGACGGCCTCCACTGGTTCCTCGGCTCCTGCGCTCCCCTCGAGCGGGGCGAGACCCTGACCGTCGAGTCCCCGATCCAGAACGACGCGCGCTACTCGACCTCCGCGACGATCGTGGCGAGCACGCCCGAGACCTTCGCGCTGCGCATCGAGCGCGACTGGCAGCGCCTGCAGCAACGCGCCTTCTTTCGCATCTCGGCCCATGGCCGCCAGGCCCGGGTCGTCCGCCGGCCGGCGCAGACCGGAGCGGGCGACGACGCCCGAGGAGAGCTCGTCCACGAGCTCCTCGACCTGTCGGCCGGCGGCATGCGCTTCCGTTCGAGCGTCGACTATGCCGACGGCGAGGAGGTCGTCGTCCACCTCGACCTGCCGGGGGAGGACCGCTTCGTCCTGCCCGCCCGGGTCGTCCGCAATCCGAATCAAGCGGCTCCCGTCGCCGGACGCTCGAACGTCGCGGTCGCCTTCATCGGCCTCGACGAGCGGACCCGCTCGCAGCTCCTGCGCTGGGTCTACCGCGAGCAGGTCCGGCGACATCGCGCAGGCGTGCGCCAGCGCTCCGAACGCTAGGCAACGCCGTCGACGAGACGCCCGAACCGCTCGAGCACCCGCGCGAGCTCCGGGGTCTCGGCGATCCGCTCGAGCATCGCGTCCGGATCGCGCCCCTCGTCCGCCAGCACTTCCCGTCTCGCCTCGACATAACAGCGCAGGATCTCCGCGTCGAACTCGGGATGGAACTGCGTGCCCCACTGGCGCGGGCCGTATCGCAGGACCGAGTGGGGATCGAGGGCGGTGCGGGCCAGGACCTGCGCGCCCCGCGGCGGGCGGAGGACGGCCTCGAGATGGGACGTATGGCCCAGGTACACGCCGGAATCGAAGAGCGGCGGATCCGCGACGAGATGGACCTCGACCGTGCCCATCTCCCGTCCGTTCGGGTTCGGGCCGACCTCGCCGCCGAGGGCGTGGGCGAGGAGCTGGTGGCCATAACAGAGGCCGAGGGCGGGCACGGCGTCCGTCGCGACGATCTCCGCGAGCCAGGCCGCCGCGCGCTCGCTCCAGGGCTCCCGCGCGCTCACCATCGCGACCGAGCCGGTGATGACGACGCCCGAGATCCGGTCCGGCGCCGGCAGCGGATCGCCGAGGTAGACCGCCGCGACCTCGACGTCGCCGGGGGCGAGGCGGCGCGAGAGCCCCTTCGCGATCCACTGCTCGAAGTCGCCGCAAGCCGCCTTCACGGGCGGCAGCGCCTCGCCCGTCTTCAACACCAGGATCGGCTTCACGTCCGCCATTCAGCCCCCGTCCCGACACGCTCGGGCGTCGGCCCGGGCGCGCAGATCATGCAGGCCGATCGCCGCCGCCGTCGCCACGTTCAACGAATCCACCCCGTCCTCCATTCCGATCCGGACCCGCCGGTCCGCGCCCGCCAACGCCGCGTCGGAGAGCCCGGCGCCTTCGGTCCCGAACAGGAGCGCGACCGGCCCGGGGAGGCGATCGCACAGATCCTCGAGCGCCTCGCCCGGTTCCTTCGGATCGAAGGCCAGCACGCAAAAGCCCTTCGCGCGCAGGGTCGAGAGCAGCTCGACCGGCTCTTCCGCCCGGGCGAAGGGGACGCAGAGGGATCCTCCCATCGAGGTACGCACGGCCTTGCGGTAGAGGGGATCGCAGGCGCTCGCGCAGAGAAAGACCGCCCGGGCCCCGAAGGCCATCGCCGCACGAAAGATCCCGCCGACGTTGTCCGCGTCGCGCACCCCCTCGAGCACGATCACCCGCGGCGCCGGCTCCCGGCCGAGGACCTCGAGGGCGAGCGCCGTCGGATCCCGGGGCGCCGGTCGGCGGCAGACGGCGAGCGCCCCGCGGTGGACGCGGAAGCCGACGACCGCGTCGAGCACCGACTGCGGCGCGACGAAGACCGGGATCCCGCGGACGAGGGGCACGAGCTCCGCCTCGAGGGCCGCACAGGCCGCCTCGCTGAGGAGCAGGGATTCCGGCCGGAGCACCGTCCGCGTCAGGAGCACGCGGAGATTGCCGCGGCCCTCGACGATGAAGCGGTCCCGGCGAAGCAGGAGCTCCGCGTCCCGCAGGTTCCGGTAGTCGGCGAGTCGCGGATCGCCGAGGTCCGCGACGTCCTCGCGCGCGAGCGAAGCGTTCATCGCGCAAACGAAGCACAGGCCGCCCCGCCGTTCGAGGGGACGGCGGGGCGGCGGTCCATTCAGGGAAGAGATGGACCTTGGGTGTGCGACGCCGCCGGGGGGCGGTCGGCCGGCCGCGCCGGGGCGGCGGCCGGCGCGATCGCGGCCAGACCGAGGAGGATCAGGCCGAGACCGGCCTGGAAGACGTACCCGACGACGACGAGGGCGCGACGCATCGTCCCGGGAGTGGCCCGGCCGCCCCCGGCCGGTGACGCCCCTCTCCCGGACCTGCACGCGATTCACGCCGCCGCTGCGCCCCGCCGAAGCGCGCTCCGCTAGAAGCGGGCGAAGAAGTCGTTCCCCTTGTCGTCGACGATGATGAAGGCCGGGAAATCCTCGACCTCGATCCGCCAGACGGCCTCCATGCCGAGCTCTTCGTACTCCTCGATCGCGACCTTCTTGATGCAGTTCTGCGCGAGGATCGCCGCCGGTCCGCCGATCGAGCCGAGGTAGAAGCCGCCGTGCTTCTGGCAGGCATCGGTCACCGCCTTCGACCGGTTGCCCTTCGCGAGCATGACCAGCGAGCCGCCGTGGGACTGGAAGAGGTCCACGTAAGCGTCCATGCGGCCGGCGGTCGTCGGACCGAAGGAGCCCGAGACGTAGCCCTCGGGCGTCTTCGCGGGCCCGGCGTAGTAGACCATGTGGTCCTTGAAGTACTGCGGCAGGCCCTCGCCGCGATCGAGCCGCTCCTTCAGCTTCGCGTGGGCGATGTCGCGGGCGACGATGATCGTGCCCGTCAGCAGCAGCTGCGTCGTCACCGGGTACTGCGAGAGCTCCGCCCGGATCTGCGCCATCGGCTTGTCGAGGTTGATCTTCACGGGCTCGCGCGTCAGCTCGTGGGCGACGAGATCCGGCATGAAGCGCGCCGGATCGGTCTCGAGCTGCTCGAGGAAGACGCCCTTCTTGTTGATCTTGCCGAGGATCTGGCGATCCGCCGAGCACGACACGCCGATCCCGACGGGGCACGACGCGCCGTGGCGCGGCAACCGGATGACACGCACGTCGTGGCAGAAATACTTGCCGCCGAACTGGGCGCCGATGCCGACCTCGCGCGTGATCTGGAGAATCTGCTCCTCGAGCTCCGGATCGCGGAAGGCGCGGCCGTGGATGTTGCCCGAGGTCGGGAGCCCGTCGAGGTAGCGACAGCTCGCGAGCTTGACGGTCTTGAGCGTCATCTCGGCCGAGGTCCCGCCGATCACGACGGCGAGATGGTAGGGCGGACAAGCGGCGGTGCCGAGCAGCTTGATCTTCTCGCGGAAGAACTTCTTGATCGACTCGGGATTGAGCAGCGCCTTCGTCTCCTGGAAGAGCAGCGACTTGTTGGCCGAGCCGCCCCCCTTCGTGATGAAGAGGAATTTGTACTCGTCGCCGGTCGTCGCGAAGAGGTCGAGCTGGGCCGGCAGGTTCGTACCGGTGTTCTTCTCCTCGTACATGTCGAGGGGCGCGACCTGGCTGTAACGGAGATTCGTCTCGGCGTAGGTCTTGTGGATGCCGCGGGAGAGGGCCTCCTCGTCGTGGCCGGTGACCCAGACGTCCTGGCCCTTCTTGCCCATCACGATCGCCGTCCCCGTGTCCTGGCAGGACGGAAGGACCATGCCCGCCGACACGTTGGCGTTCTTCATCAGCTCGAGGGCGACGAAGCGGTCGTTGTCCGAGGCCTCGGGGTCCTCGAGGATCTTGGCGAGCTGGGCGAGATGGCCCGGGCGGAAGAGATGGGACACGTCCCGGATCGCCTGGGCGGCCAGCATCGTCAACGCCGCGGGGTCGACCTTGAGGATCTCCCGGCCGTCGATCCGGACCGTCGAGACGTACTGGTCGGTCAGCTTTCGATACGGCGTCTCGTCGGGCCCCAGCTCGAAGAGCTCCTGATACTGGAAGTCGGCCATCGAATCATCTCCGTTTTGCTTGGTTCGGACTCGTTTGCACCAGGTCCGGGCGCGTTCCGGACCCTTTTCGATCGGATTTCCACCGTTGCGGGCGGCTTGCACTCCGGCGCGGGCGGTGTCCACGGTATTCGGGGCGCCGAGCGTAGCTTGTCTTCGCGGGGCTCAGCTCGCCGGGGTCGGGTGCCGAATGGAAATCGACTCGGATCCGCCGGTGAACCTGACGCGACCAGCGCCGGTCTCTATCATGGGAGCAATGATGCGCGAAAGCCTCGTCCATGTCCGTCGGATCTCGCCCCCCCTCCGGACGCCGGCCCTCCGCCGGTCGGTCCGCCCGATCGCCGGCCTGCTGGCGCTCGTGCTCGTCGGAATCGCCGGGCCCTCCGGGGCCCAGGTGTTCACACCGCCGGAGCTCGACTGCCCCCGCAGCTGGGAGCTGATCCAGAACCTGCTCAAGCGCCACATCAGCTTCCGCGCCCTCAACCCCGAGCTGCGCGAGCGCGCGATCGACGCCTACGTCGAGCGCATCGACCCCTCGAAGACCCTCTACCTCTCGGACGAGGTCGCGCGGCTGCGCGCCCGGCTCCAGGGCGTGTTCTTCGCCGTGCAGAGCGGCGAGTGCCAGATCCTCGACGACATCCAGGTCGACCTCGCGAAGCGCTACGAGCGGATGGAGAAGGACGTGCGCGACTTCGTGTCGCGCCCCGACTACGCCCTCGATACCGACGTGCGCCTGATCCTCGATCCCGAGAAGCGCGGCCATCCCCAGGACGAGGCCGGCCGGAAGGATCTCGTCCATCGCCTCGTCCACTTCCAGATCTCGAACTATCTCTCGAGCGACATGGAGCTCGCCCAGGCCAAGGAGCGCCTGATCCATCGCTACGAGCTGATGACGAAGCAGGTCAAGGAGGTCGAGCCCCGCGATACCTACGCGGAGTTCCTGAACGCCTTCGCCGGCGCCCTCGACCCCCACTCGACCTACTACACGCCCGAGGCCGTCGAGGACTTCGAGATCCAGATGAGCCTCTCCCTCGACGGAATCGGCGTCGCCCTGTCCTCGAAGGACGGCTACTCGATCGTCGAGCGGGTGATCCCGGGCGGCGCGACCGACAAGCTCGGCGTGCTCGAGCCGGGGGACAAGATCATCGCCGTGGCCCAGCAGGGCGAGGCGCCGGTCGACATCATCGACCTGCCGCTGCGCGACGTGGTCGCGATGATCCGCGGCAAGCGCGGCACGAAGGTCAAGCTGACGGTCCTGCGCCAGTCCGACGAGACGAGCCGCTTCGACGTCGAGATCGAGCGCGACGAGGTCACGATCGAGGACGCCGCGGCGACCCTCGAGTTCCAGGACCTCATGGTCGGCGGCAAGAAGCGCAAGCTCGCCGTTCTCGACCTGCCGACGTTCTACGGCGACCAGGATCCGAGCAAGCGCCAGAGCGGCCGCGACGTGCGAGACCTGCTGCGCCAGGTCCACGAGGCCAAGGCCGACGGCCTGCTCCTCGACCTCTCGCGCAACGGCGGCGGCAAGCTCGA
>JBIPOQ010000041.1:0-13089 GCA_044379055.1 Myxococcota bacterium | reverse complement strand
ACGGTGATCCGCGAGATCGGCGCCCGGCGCTTCCGGATCGTCGCGAAGTCGCTGCCCAGCCCGCGGCTGCTCGACTACGCGATGAATCGTGCCGGCAGCGACCGCCTGATGTCGTTCCACCAGCCGTTTCTCAACCAGATTGCCCGCGACCTGCCCGCCACCGACGTCCTGCTCGGCAAGCCCATGCCGGTCCTCGCCGCCGATCGATTCCACCGCGCGCTGACGCCCGGGCGCTTCGATCCGGCGCGCCAGCTGCAATGGCTGATCGACACCCCCGAGCGGCTGCGCCAGTACCGCGAGCTCGCCGCGGGCCGCGAGCTGACGCTCCGGGTCAACGTCGAGGTCGACGTCGGGCTCCACCGCGGCGGGCTCGCCGAGCCCGCGGCGCTCGCGCGCCTGCTCGCGGTGATCGACGAGGATCCCCGGCTCGAGCTGGCCGGGCTGATGGGCTACGAGGCCCACGTCGCGAAGCTGGCCGGTCTCCCGGGCGAGCAGTCCCGGGAATTCGAGCGCGTCCGCTACCGCTACGAGCGATTTCTCGACGTCCTGCGCCCCCGGATGGGCGACGCGGTCGACGGCGAGGCGCTGACGCGCAACGCCGCCGGGAGCCCGACCTATCGCCTCTGGAGCGACGTCGAGGGGATCGCGAACGAGCTGGCCGTCGGCTCGGGACTCGTGAAGCCCCTCGACTTCGACGTACCGACCCTCGAGGCCCATGTGCCCGCGATCTACATCGCGACCCCGGTCCTGAAATCCGCGGACGGTCTCTCGGTCCCCGGGCTCGGTCCCATGAACGGGCTCTGGTCGCGCTGGGATCCCAATCGCGCCCGGACCTTCTTCGTCTACGGCGGGTATTGGAAGGCGCGGCCCGTCTCGCCGCCGGGCCTCGCCGAGAATCCGGTCTTCGGCCGCAGCTCGAACCAGGAGATGCTGAACGGGGCCCGGTCCGTCGAGCTCGAGGTCGACGACTACGTCTTCTACCGGCCGACCCAGAGCGAGTCGGTGATGCTCCAGTTCGGCGACCTCGCCCTCGTGCGCGGCGGGCGGATCGTCGATTTCTGGCCCGTCTTCGAAGAGCGGGCCTAACGGCCGTCCGGTCGGCGCGGGGCGACTTCGAGATCTTCGTCCCGCTCGATCTTCGCCGCGATCTCGCGCAGCCAGGCCTCGTATTCGGGGCCGGTCCAGGCGCGATGGTCGCCGCGGCGATAGGCCCGGGCGTTCCAATGGTATTGCCAGGCGTTCATGCGGTTCGCGCGCGCGTTGTCGCGCTCGGCGATCTGCTTCGCGGGGACGCCCGCGATGATCGAGCCCGGCGCGAAGACGCTCCCCTCGCGGACCATCGCCCCGCCGGCCACGATCGAGCCGCGGCCGATGACGGCGCCGTCCATCACGACGGCGTTGATCCCGATCAGGCAATCGTCCTCGATGCGACAGCCGTGGACGGTCGCGTGATGGGTGATCGAGCAGAAATCGCCGATCTCGGTCGGATGGTCGTACCCGATGTGGATCATCACGAAGTCCTGCAGGTTCGTATACCGGCCGACCTTCACGTGATGGGACTCGGCGCGGATCACGACGTTCGGCCAGACCGACGACTCGGCGCCGATCTCGATCGCCCCGAAGAGCTGGGCCGTGGGCGCCACGAAGACGCTCGGGTCGATCCCCGGGCCGTGCACGGTTCCGGAATCCGGCCTCATCGCTGCACGACCTTCTCGGCGCGGTAGCCGGCCTCGCGCAGGAGCGTCACCAGGTTGTCCTCGCCGACGAGATGCAGCGCCCCGACGGCGACGAGCATCTGCTGGCCCGCGTGCTCGCGCCCGTCGAGGAACGGACGGAGCTGACGGACCCAGCGCCGATTGCGGTCGCCGAGCACGATGTCGTAGAAGCGGTCGAGCGCCGGGAGCGCGTCGACGCCCTCCCGCGCGAGGCGTGCGAGGCCGGCTTCGTCGCCCTCGCGCCAGGCGACGATCAGCTGACGCGCGAGATCACCGGAGTCGTCGAGCTGCATCAAGGTCTCGCGCAGCATCAGGTCCTGCAGCTCGGGCTCGATGCCATCGAGCATCCGGAGCTGCTGCTCGAAGGTCTCGAGACCGACGAGCGGGCGCTCGCCGATCGCCTCGAGGACCCGGTACTCGAGCGCCGATTGGCTGGAGAGGCCGAGCTCGCCGTAGATCGACTCCCCGATCACGGTCGCCATGAACCAGGGCTTCATCATCTTGCGCATGCCGGGCGGGACGCCCAGCTGCGTCAGCCGTGCATCCTCGCGCTCGAGCAGCTTCGTGGTCTCGGGCGCGACGACGTCGGTCACCTGCTGTCCGGGCGGCAGCAGCGCCAGCTCGGCGACCAGCGTGCTGACGGCCTCCTCGGTCGCGAGGCGCAGGTCGACTTCGAGGGCGAACCGGTCGGCCTTCGCGAGGGCGGCCTCGACCGGGGCCGAGAGCTGCCAGCCGGCCTCGGGGCCGACGTGGAGCGTGCCGAGCAGGAAGAGGGTCGCCCCCTTCCCGCCGTCGATGCGGTAGGAGGGGGGCGTCGCGTCGCGGTCCGCGGCGAGCGCGCGGTCGACCGTCCGGGCGTCGCCGCCCGGCGATCCGTCGGCGATCGGAATCGCGCCGGGGCTCGGACCGGAGCTCGCGCCCGGGCTCCCCCCCGGCCCACGGGCCTCGACCGGCGCCAACGGCGCCTGGCCGCACCCTGCGGACAGGAAGAGCGCGACGAGCGCCGCGAGCGTCGCGACGTGCGCTCGGATCGGATGCAGCATGGATGGATTCCCCCCTCGGCCCAGTCTATCCGGCAGCGCCCTTCATCTGCTAGGGATGAGGCATGCGAGCCGTCGTCGTCGATCGATTCATGTCCCCGGAAGCGCTGCGCGTCGTCGATACGGCGCCCCCCGTGCTCGGGCCCGACCGCTTGCGGATCGCCGTGCGCGCTGCGGGCTGCAACTTCTCGGACCTGCTGATGTTGAAGGGCGAGTACCAGGTCAAGCCGCCGCTTCCCTTCATCCCGGGCAGCGAGGTGGCCGGGGTCGTGCTCGAGGTCGGCGCGGGTGTCGCGGGCTTCGCGCCCGGCGATCGGGTCATCGCGCGCTGCGGCACCGGCGGATTCGCCGAAGAGGTCGTCGCCCCGGCCGGAGCGAGCGTCGTGCTGCCGGACTGGATCTCGTTCGAGGCGGGGACCGCGCTCTCGACCGTCTATCCGACGTCGTATGCCGCACTCGTCTGGCGGGCGGCGCTCGCGGCGGGGGAGACGCTGCTGGTCCATGCGGCCGCCGGCGGCGTCGGCCTCGCGGCGGTGCAGATCGGCCGTGCGCTCGGCGCGCGGGTCATCGCGACGGCCGGTGGGCCGGAGAAGTGCGAGATCGCGCGGCGCGCCGGGGCCGAGGTCGTGATCGATGCGCGGGCAGGGGATTTCGTCGCAGCGGTGATGGAGGCGACGGACGGGCGCGGCGCGGACGTGATCTACGACTCGGTCGGAGGGGACACGACGGACCGCTCGCTCAAATGCATCGCCTGGAACGGGCGGCTGGTCGTGATCGGCTTCGCTTCGGGGGAGATCCCGAGCGTGAAGCTCAATCGCGTGATGCTGAAGAACATCTCGCTCGTCGGGCTCCACTGGAGCGCCTATCCCGAGCGCGAGCCGGCCCGGGTCGGCGAATGCTTCGCCGGGCTCTTCGCCCTCGCGGCGCGGGGCGGGATCGAGCCTCTCGTCTCGGCCCGGCTTCCCCTCGAGCGGGCGGGAGAGGCGCTCGTCGCCCTCGCCGCGCGGGAGACGGTGGGCAAGGTCGTGCTCGTGCCCTGAAACGGGCCGGGCCCGGCCGCATGCTGCGGTCGGGCCCGGGGTTTCCGTCGCGATCCCGAGGATCGCGCTCGATCGTCGGGATCAGTTGCTCGTGATCGCCGCGTCGCCGTGCTCGCCGGTCCGGATCCGGACCGCGTCGTCGACCGGCAGCACGAAGATCTTCCCGTCGCCGATCTTGCCCGTATGGCAGGCTTCCTGGAGGGCCAGGACGACCTTCTCGGCCTCTTCGTCCGGGACGACGATCTCGAGCTTCAGCTTCGGGAGGAAGTCGACCACGTACTCCGCCCCGCGGTAGAGCTCCGTGTGTCCCTTCTGGCGCCCGAATCCCTTGACCTCGCTCACCGTCAGGCCCTGGACGCCCATCTTGGCGAGCCCGTCCTTCGCATCGTCGAGCTTGAACGGTTTGATGATTGCTTCGATCTTCTTCATGGCTCGTTCTCCCCGGGTCGCCGCCCCGCCATTTCGGGGCGGCGACACCGTGTTCGGGTGTTAGTTCTCGTTCCGCACAAGCTTCTGGGACGCGAGGGCGACCGCCGCGATCGAACCCTTCGGCTCCTCCATGAAGCCGGGCGAGCCCGTCAGGTCGTAGGCGCGCATGCCGTGCTCGCCGAGGTCGAGGCCCTCGAGCTCCTCCTCCTCGGAGACGCGGAGCCCGATCGTCGCCTTCAGGGCGACGAAGATGATCGCCGCGCTGATCACCGTGAAGACGCCGTAGCAGAGGACGCCGTAGGCCTGGGTCGCGAGGCTGTGGGCCGGGTTGGTCGAGAAGAGGCCGACCGCCAGGGTGCCCCAGACGCCGCAGCCGAGGTGCACGCTGATCGCGCCGACCGGATCGTCGACCCGGATCTTGTCCATCAGCAGGACCGCGCCGACCACGATGAAGCCGGCGATGAGGCCGACGACGATCGCGCTGGTCGGGTTGATCACGTCGGCGCCGGCGGTGATGCCGACGAGGCCGGCGAGGATGCCGTTCAGCGCCATCGACAGGTCGGGCTTCGAGCTGACGAAGCTGTAGGCGATGATCGCACCGACGCAGCCCGCGGCAGCCGAGAGGCTCGTCGTGACGAGCACGAACGAGGTCAGCTCCGGGTTGGCCGAGAGGACCGAGCCGCCGTTGAAGCCGAACCAGCCCAGCCAGAGGATGAAGACGCCGATCGTCGCGAGGGGCATCGAGTGGCCCGGCATCGGGTGGGTCTCACCGTTCTTGCCGTACTTGCCGATGCGCGCGCCGAGCACGATCGCTCCGACGAGCGCCGCCCAGCCGCCGACCGAGTGGACCAGGGTCGAGCCCGCGAAGTCGTAGAAGCCCGCCGCGTCGAGGAAGCCCTTGCCCCATTTCCAGGAGCCCGCGATCGGGTAGACGATCGCGCCGAAGATCGTCGCGAAGATCATGAAGGAGCTGAACTTGATGCGTTCGGCGACGGCGCCCGAGACGATCGTCACGGCGGTGGCCGCGAACATCGCCTGGAACAGGAAGTCGGTCCAGTAGGTGTAGCCGCCGCTCGCATAGCTCGGCGTGTTCGCGCCCTCCGCGAAGCCACCGGCGAGACCGAAGCCCGCGAAGCCGACGAAGCCGTTGAACTCGCCCGGGTACATCAGATTGAAGCCGACCAGGAAGTAGGTCAGGATGCCGAGGCAGGGGATGAAGGTGTTCTTGAACAGGATGTTGGTCGTGTTCTTGGCCCGGGTCAGACCGGACTCGACCATCGCGAAGCCCAGGTTCATGATGAACACGAGCGCCGCGGACAACATCATCCAGACGTTGTTCGCGACGAACAGGGCCTCGTCGAAGACTTCTTCTTCGGCGCGGGCGTCGCCCGGAGCGAGCCAGCTCGCCGCGAGCAGGGCCGCACCGGTCAGGACAGTGCGTGTGAGGGGTCGTCGGAACATCGTCTTGATCTCCAATCGGGGATGGCGAGGGCGTTGGATTCCTTCGGAGGTCGACCCGACTCGCGTCCCCGCAGCCCGGCGCGTCGATCTCCCTGTTCGAGGGACCGATAAAGCAATGGACGTGCCAAACGCGAAGAGGGCCGCCGGGCCGGGCGCCGGGGCGCCTCGACGCGGTCGGCGCAGCCGGATGGGCCGGAATCGGCACGTCTGCGCGCGAATGCGCTCCAGGGTGCGCGAAGCACTGCACGGTTCGATGTCAGTCGCTGCACAGCCGCTGGGCAGCGCGGCCCGGAATCCGGGCCCCGGCTAGGCCGGCCGGCGGATCCGGAAGAGGCCTTCCTGGACGACCGACGCGACGAGCGCGCCGTCCTGGCGGTAGAAGTGGCCGATCGTGAGGCCGCGCGCGCCGGACATGTTCGGGCTCTCCTGCGAGTAGAGCAGCCACTCGTCGGCGCGGAAGGGACGGTGGAACCACATCGCGTGGTCGAGGCTCGCGTTCTCGCTCTCCTCGGAGAGGAGCTCGATCGGGTGGGGGCGGGCGGCGGTGTCGATCAGCGTCATGTCGGAGGCGTAGGCGACGACGCAGCGGTGGAGCAGGGGGTCGTCGGGCAGGCGGCCCTTCGCCCGGATCCAGATGTTCGAGCACGGCGCCTGGCGACCCCCGAAATAGTCCATCAGCTCGACGTGTCGGCTCTCGATCGGGCGGTCGCGCTCGACCCACTCGAGGTGTTTCTGGTCGCTGGGAGGTCGGCTCGCGATCACGCGGCGCATCGCCGTCTGCCAGTCCTCGAGGGCGTCCGGACCGGGGACGTCGGGCATGGCCCGCTGGTGCTCGAAGGTCGACTCCTCGATGTGGAAGGAGGCGGCCAGCGCGAAGATCGGGCGTCCGTGCTGGATCGCGGTCACGCGCCGGGTCGCGAAGCTCCGGCCGTCCCGCGTCCGCTCGACCTGGTAGACGATCGGGATCTGCGGGTCGCCCGGCCGCAGGAAGTAGGCATGGAGCGAGTGGACCGAGCGGTCGGCCGGGGCGGTCCGGCCGGCGGCGATCAGGGCCTGGCCGGCCACGTGGCCGCCGAAGACGCGCTGGCGCCGCTCGTTCGGCTGGCGTCCCCGGAACAGGTTCTGCTCGATCGTCTCGAGGTCGAGGAGCTCGAGCAGGGCATCGAAGGCGGAGGGCATGGTTCCTCTCGGCGGGCCCACGTAGGCTAGACGATCCCGACCCTCGTGACCCGGGGTCGCGCGAAGGAGGATCGATGGAGACCGGAGCCGCGCGGACGACGCCGGCGGAGCGCCTGCGGGCGCTGCTCGCCGAGGACCGCTTGCACGTCATGCCCTGCTGCTTCGACGCCCTCTCGGCACGCCTGGTCGAGCGCGCGGGGTTCCGATTGACGTTCATGAGCGGCTTCGCCGTCTCGGCGACGCGACTCGCCGCCCCCGATACCGGGCTCATCTCCTTCGGCGAGATGCTCGACCAGGGTCGCGGGATCTGCGACGCGGTCGGGATCCCGGTGATCGGCGATGCCGACACGGGCTACGGCAACCCGATGAACGTGCGCCGAACGCTCGAGAGCTATGCGCGCGCGGGCTTCGCCGGCGCCATGATCGAGGACCAGGTCGCGCCCAAGCGCTGTGGCCACACGCGCGGCAAGCAGGTCGTCTCCCGGGACGAGGCGAAGCTCCGCCTCCGCGCCGCCGTCGACGCCCGCGAGAGCGGCGCCGATCTGCTCGTCATGGCGCGCACCGATGCCCGCGCCGTCCATGGCCTCGACGAAGCCCTCGAGCGCTGCCGTGCCTTCGTCGATCTCGGGGCGGACATCCTCTTCCTCGAGGCGCCGCAGAGCGAGCGCGAGCTCGCCGCCTTCTGCGAGGCGTTCCCGCGCATCCCGAAGATGGTGAACCTGCTCGAGGACGGGGACACGCCGAATCTCCCCTACGCGCAGCTCGAGGCGATGGGCTTCCGGATCGCGGCCCATCCGCTGACGCTGCTCTCGAGCGGCGTGCGCGCGATGCAGGAGGCGCTCACGGCCCTGGCCGAGGGGCGACCGGCGCCGCGGCGGCTCTCGTTCGCCGAGCTGCAGGCCCTGGTCGGCTTTCCGGAGTACGACGAGGCGCTCCGAAGCTACGCCGCGGAGTGAACCGGGGGCGGCCGAGGGGCCCCGATCGGCCGCGCCTCAAGTCGCTTCCGGACGCCGCCGATGGCGACCGTGCGCCCCCTGCGCCCGGAGTTCCGCCATGTCCTCGAGCCCGTTGCGCGCCCCGTTCGTCGAACCGCTGGCCCTGCGCGTCCGCGACTTCCTCGCCTGCGGAAAGCTCGACGACGACGCCGTCGACCGCGCGCTCACGGCCCCTGCTCGTGCCTGGGTCGAGGGCGCCTGCGAGGCGACCCAGGCGACGCCGCTCGCGGACGTCGAGTCCCTGGTCGCCCTCGTCGCTTCCCAGGTCGGCGGCGACGACGGCCTATCGGCGCTCGCGGACGAGATCGTGGCGGGGTGGGGTACGCAGGCGCCGATCGCGAGCCTGCTGCGTGCCGCCCGGTCCCTCGTCGACGGGCCCGGCTTCGTCGCGAGCCAGGCGAGCGATTGGCTCGTGGAGTCGCCCGACTGGTCCTATGCCGGGGGGCGAGAGGCCTTCGAGCTGCGGCTTCGCGGGCTCGCCGACGCGAGCCCGGGGCTGCGCGCGCTGCTCGGTGCCCTGCTCGCGCGCCTCGCGGTCGCGGGGGCGAAGCGCGCCCTCGACGTCCGCGTCCAGGGCGTCGACGGTCCGGAGCTCGTGATCGCGGGTCGTGCCGCGCTCGCCGAGACGATCGATCCCGCCGAGGTTGGGCGGCTGCACCGGGCTGCGCTGGTCGGCTGAGCCCTTCGCCCGGGTCCGCCCCTTCCCGATCCAGCCGCGCGCCCTCGCGCTGGTCCCGTCACGGGTGTCCAGTCGCTTCGCAGCGAATTCGCGCGAGAATCCTGTTCTCTTTCGACGAGAATTGAGTTCTCTTCTAGCGTCGACCGGCGCGCCGCCGCGCGCATCCGGGAGGCAGCGATGGATCTCCGATACCGGCCCTTCGACGCGGACAACCACTACTACGAGCCCCTCGACTGCTTCACGCGCCACCAGCCCGCGTCGATGAAGCGCCGCGGCGTGCAGATCCTGCGCGACGGCAAGCGCGCCTTCGTCGTGATCGCGGACAAGCTGAGCCGCTTCATCCCGAATCCGACCTTCGATCCGGTCATCGTGCCCGGGAGCATCGAGCTGCTCTTCCGCGGCGAGGTCCCGGCCGGCGTCGATCCGCGGACCCTGACCCGGGTCGAGCCGATCCATCCGGCGTACTGCGACCGCAAGGCGCGGCTCGCCGTGATGGACGAGCAGGGGCTCGCGGCGACGCTGCTCTTTCCGACCCTCGGCGTCGGCGTCGAGCAGGCGCTGCGCCAAGACCCCGAGGCGACGATGGCCTGTCTCTCGGCCTTCAATCGCTGGCTCGAGGAGGATTGGGGCTTCGCCGGCGAGAACCGGATCTTCTCGGCGCCGCTGCTCTCCCTCGCGGATCCGGACGCGGCGCTCGTCGAGCTGCGCTCGCTGCTCGATCGGGGCGCGCGGCTCGTCCACGTCCGGCCCGCGCCCGTCCCGTCGGCCCAGGGCCCGCGCTCCCTCGGCCATCGCGCGCACGACCCGGTCTGGTCCGCGATCGCCGAGGCCGGGATCCCCGTCGCGTTCCATCTCGGCGACAGCGGTTATCTCCAGTTCGCCGCCGCCTGGGGCGGGAAGCCCGATTTCGAGCCCTTCGGCGCGACCGATCCGCTCGACGGCGTGCTCGTCGACGACCGCGCGATCTACGACTCGATGGCGTCCCTGATCGTCCACGGCGTGTTCCATCGCCATCCGACCCTGCGCGTCGCGAGCATCGAGAACGGCTCCGACTGGGTCGCGCCGCTGGCGAAGAAGCTGCGCAAGAAGGCGAACCAGATGCCGCAGGCCTTTCCCGAGGATCCCCTCGACGTCCTGCGCCGCAACGTCTGGGTCACGCCCTACTACGAGGAGGATCTGCGCGCCCTCGCGGACCTGATCGGCGTCGACAAGGTCCTGTTCGGCTCGGACTGGCCCCACGGCGAAGGGCTCGCCTCTCCCGTCGACTTCACGAAGGAGCTCGAGGGCTTCAGCGACGCCGAGGTCTTCAAGATCATGCGCGACAACGCGCGGGTCCTGCTCGGCGACGTGAAGGTCGCCGACTGAGCGTCGAACGACCCGAGGGAGGAGCGAAGAGATGACGACCGGGAAGCGCGCCCACGACTGCCTCATCAACGTCCATTTCGGAGACGAAGACCAGCCGGAATGGATGCACCGCGTCAAGAACGAGTACTTCAAGCGCGGCGACTCGATCTTCGGCAAATGGGAGATGGAGAAGGTCCTCGCGGAGATGGACGAGAACGGCGTCGAGCGCGCCGTCCTCTCCGCGAATCTGCGCGAGCCGAAGAGCTCGGCGATCCGCTTCGTCGAGGCGCGACCGGATCGCTTCGCTCTCTCGGTGGGCGGGCTCGACCTGCTGCGCCCGATGCCTTCGCTGCGGGAGCTCGAGGCCTTCGTCCGCAATCTCCCCGTCGTCTCCGCGGTGGTCGGGCCGTCGTTCTGGGGCGACGGGATGTACGACGCCGGCAACGCCGTGTACTACCCGCTCTACACGAAGTGCTGTGAGCTCGAGCTGCCCCTCTGCATGAATACCGGGCTCCCCGGCCCGCCGATCCCCGGCGAGGCGCAGAATCCGATCCATCTCGATCGTGTCTGCGTCCGCTTCCCGGAGCTGCGACTCTGCATGATCCACGGCGCCGATCCGTGGTGGGAGATCGCGATCCGGCTGATGATCAAGTATCCGAACCTGCACCTGATGACCTCGGCCTGGGCGCCCAAATACCTGCCCGAGGTGCTGCTGCACTACATGCGGACCCGCGGCAAGAAGAAGGTGATCTTCGCGTCGGACGCGCCGGTCCTCTCGATCACGCGCACGCTCGGCGAGGCCCGTCATCTGGGCCTGCCGCCCGAGGTCCTCGACGACTATCTCTACGGCAACGCGCAGCGCTTCTTCTTCGATCGACTGACGGCCAAGAACGCCTGATCGCCCGGCTCGAGCCGGAGAGGACTCCGATGACCGATACGATCGTGGACCGCAAGGACGGTCTCGTGACCCTGACCTTCAACCGGCCCGAGAAGAAGAACGCGATCAACGCGCCGATCTGGGCGGAGCTCGATCGCGTGCTCCACGAGGTCGCGCGGAACCCCGACGACCGCGCGCTCGTCCTGCGCGGCGCCGGCGGCAACTTCTCCGCCGGCGCGGATCTCGGCGGCGGCCTCGAGGGCTCGAAGAGCCCGAAGGGGCTCACCGGCGGCCCGCCCCAGGCCGTGCTCCACGAGATGCGCATCGTCGGCGACCTGATCAACCGCCTCCACCGTCTCCCGAAGCCGACCCTGGCCGTCGTCGACGGCGTCGCGATGGGCGTCGCTCTCGGCCTCGTGCTGGCCTGCGATCTCGCCGTCGCGAGCGATCGCGCGCGCTTCTGCGAGGTCTTCATCAAGCGCGGGCTCGCCCTGGATGGCGGGACGTCCTGGTCGCTGCCGCGGGTGATCGGGCTGCGGCGCGCGAAGCGGATGGCCTTCTTCGGCGACATGTTGAGCGCGCAGGAGGCCCTCGACTTCGGCCTCGTCAACGAGGTCGTCCCGGCCGAGCAGCTCGACGCCCTCGCCGAGACCTGGGGCCGGCGCTTCGCCGACGGACCGACGACTGCCTTCGGCCTGATCAAACGCATGCTCGACGAGAGCTCGGGCCGGAGCTTCGAGCAGGCGACCGAGGACGAGGCCCGCGCCCAGCACGTCGCCTTCACGACGAGCGACATGCGCGAGGGCATCCAGGCATTCCTCGAGCGACGCGATCCGCGGTTCACGGGCCGATGAGCCTCCCCCCGCCGCCCGGACTGCCCGCACCGGCCGCGATCCGCGAACGGCTGACCGGGCCTGGCGGCGCCTTCGAGGTCGTCCTCGAGGATGTCCGGGGCGAGCGCATGCTCGTCTTCCGCGACCGGATCCGAGCGCTGCGCGCGCTGCTCGAGCAGACCGCGCGCTTCGAAGATCGGCTCTATCTCGTCGACGGCGACGTCCGCCTCACGTTCGGCGCGCATCTCGACCAGGTCGTGCGGGTCGCCCACGCCCTGCGCGAGCGCCACGGCATTCGCCCCGGCGACCGCGTCGCACTCTTCGCGGCGAACCGCTGGGAGTGGATCGTCGCGTTCTGGGCGACGTCGTGGCTCGGCGCGATTCCCTGCCTCATGAACGGCTTCTGGACGGCGGAGGAGTTCGCCGACGCGGTGGCCCTCGTCGAGCCGGCGATCGTGCTCGGCGACGCGGCGCGGATCGAGCGCGTGAAGGCGGTGATGGGCGGTCGGCGCGCCCTCGTCTTCGAGGACGATTTCGACGCGCTCGTCCAGGGGCCGCGACCGACGGCCGATCCGGCCCCGGCGACGCGCGAGGACGACCCGGCGTTCCTGATCTTCACGAGCGGGACGACGGGCCGCGCGAAGGCCGTGACCGTGGCCCACCGTGCCGCCTGCGGCTTCAACCAGGTCAGCGCCTTCACGGAGGCCTACGGCCGCGGGCTCTACGGCCTTCCGCTGCCGCAGGCGGGCGTGCCCGCGCCGCCATCGGACGACGTCGTGCTCGTGACGTCGCCGCTCTTCCACGTCTCGATGCTGTACGGCGCGGTCGTGATGGGCGCGGTGAAGGGCTTCCGCATGGTGCTCCTGCCCGGACGCTTCGAGCCCGAGCGCGTCTTGCAGGCGATCGAGCGCGAGCGCGTGACGCTCTGGATGGCCCTCGGCAGCGCGGCGCCGCGGGTCGCGGCCTGTCCCCGGCTCTCCGACTACGACACGTCGAGCCTGCGTCAGGTCGGGGTCGGCGGGGCGCCCGTCAGCCCGACCGTCCAGGAGAGTCTGCGCGCCGCCTTCCCGAGCACGAACCGCCTCCTCGGCATGGGCTACACGAGCACCGAAGGCGGCGCCGTCATCGCCTCGATCGGCGGCCCCGAGTTCGAGCGCCATCCGACCTCGACCGGCCGCATCTCGCTGACCGTCGAGGTCGAGCTGCGCGATGCGGAAGGCCGGGTCGTCGCGCCGGGGGCGGAGGGCGAGGTCCACGTCCGCAGCCCCTACGTCATGCTCGGCTACTGGAACGATCCGAAGGCGACGGCCGCCGCGCTGAAGCCCGGCGGCTGGCTCGCGATGGGCGACGTCGCGCGCTTCGAGGACGATCTCCTCTTCATCAACGCGCGCGCCCGGGACATGCTGCTCGTCAGCGCGGAGAACGTCTCGCCGACCGAGGTCGAGCATTGTCTCGAGTCGCATCCGGGCGTGCTCGAAGCGGCGGTCGTCGGCGTCG
>JBIPOQ010000428.1:0-3697 GCA_044379055.1 Myxococcota bacterium | reverse complement strand
AGCATCCCCGTCGCGAGGCCGAGCCCGAGCAGTACGCCCAGCACGACGCTCTTCCGCGGCAGGAGCCAGCGCACGACGAAGTCGTAGCGCTGCCGCAGACGGCCGAAGCCCCGATCGAACGCCTCGAAGGCGCGCAGCTTGTGCTCGCGCTCGCCGCGCATGACGAGGGCACAAAGTGCCGGCGAGAGCGTCAGGGCGTTCAGCAGGGAGATGAGGACGGCGGTCGTGACGGCCAGACCGAACTGACGGAGCAGGAGGCCCGTCGTACCGGGCAGGAACGCGACCGGGACGAAGACCGCTCCGAGCACGAGCGTCGAAGCGACGATCGCGCTCGTCACCTCGCCCATGGATCGCCGGACCGCCTCGCGCCTCGGTAGCCCCTCTCCGATCAGCCGGGCGACGTTCTCGACGACCACGATCGCGTCGTCGACGACGAGACCGATCGCGAGCACGAGGGCGAAGAGCGTGATCGAGTTGATCGAGAGCCCGATCGCGCCCAGCACGGCGAACGTGCCGACCAGCGAGACGGGAATCGTGACGGCCGGGATGAGCGTCGTCCGCCAATCCTGGAGGAAGACGTAGACCACGAGGAAGACGAGGAGGACCGCGAAGAGCAGCGTCTCGACGACCTCGCCGATCGACTCGGAGACGAACTGGGTCGGGTCGTACCGGACGCGCCACTCCACGCCCGACGGAAAACGCTCGGCCAAACGAGCGAGCTCGACGCGCACGCGCCGGGAGACGTCGATCGCGTTCGCGTCCGGGTCCTGGAAGACGCCGAGGGCGATGGCCGGCCGGCCGGAGAGCCGCGTGAAGCCGTTGTAGTTCTGCGCGCCGAGCTCGACGCGCGCGACGTCGCGCAAGCGCAGGAGCGATCCATCGCGCTCCGCACGGACGACGATCTCCTCGAACTCCTCGACGGATTCGAGCCGACCCTTCGTCTGCAGGGAGAGCTCGACCTGCTGTCCGGCGGGCGCCGGCGAGGCCCCGGTCCGGCCGGCCGCGACCTGCTGATTCTGCTCGCGGACCGCGTCGACGACGTCCTGGGACGTCAGCGAGAGCTTCGCGATCTTCTGCGGATCGAGCCAGATCCGCATGGCATAACGCCGCTCCCCGGGCAGCGAGATCTCGCCGACGCCCTCGACGCGTTTGAGCGCGTCGACCACGTTGATGAGCGCGTAGTTCGAGAGGAAGAGGGTGTCCCGCGACTCGTCCGGGGAGAACAGGTTGACGACCATCGTCAGATCGGGCGCCTGCTTGCGCGCCGTGATCCCGAAGCGCTGGACCTCTTCGGGGAGCCTCGGCTCGGCGACTGCGATGCGATTGGTGACGTTGACCGTCGCGATGTCGGCGTCCGTGCCGAGCTCGAAGGTCACGGTCATGCTCATCTGGCCATCGTTGGCGCTGGCCGACGACATGTAGAGCATGTCCTCGGTCCCGTTGACCTGCTCCTCGATCGGGAGCGTCACGGTCCGCTCGACGACCTCGGCGCTCGCGCCGTTGAAGTTCGCCGAGACGTAGACCGACGGCGGCGCGATGGGCGGAAACTGCGAGATCGGCAGAAGAGGCGCCGACACGAGGCCCGCGATCACGATGAGGATCGCGATCACGCCGGCGAAGATCGGTCGGTCGATGAAGAACGCGACGAACGCCGGCGCCTGCGGGCCGGAACCGGCCGACGGCGAGCTCGATTGACCGATCGTGGACAAGGCACTCCCGGAACCCATCGGCGCGGGAGGGCACGACCCGACCACCAGGGTCTCTACGGTTTACCATGCCCGGGCGCGCGGCGCATTCCGCGCCCCTGAAGCGCGAGACACGTCCCGCCAGGCGGCCCCACCGGGCCGGAGCGGACTAGCTCTCGGCCGCGCTCGGAAAGGCCTCTCCCCAACGATCGAGATAGGCCATCGTCGAGACCGCCTTGCGCGCGAGGGGACCGGGCCCGCCGCCCCGACGGCTCGGTCCGACGGGTCGTCGCGCATCGGGACCCGAAGCGCTCGGACGCGCAATGGATCTCGACGGCAGGCCATCTCGACGGCGTCTGGCAGTTTCGCTGGTACGAGCTCGACGGCCCCCCGCCCTGCCCCGCGCCGCGGATCGTGGAGTGGGCCGCGCTCTCGGGCGCCGGATCCTGAACGACGAACGGGCCGGGAGACGACGGCTTCAGCCGCCGACGCCTCCCGACCCGCCGTCGTGCTTCGAACGGGTCTCCGCCTAGCGTCCCAGCGCGGCGCACTGGTCTTCGAGGTCGCCTGCGCGATTGACCGAGCCGATCGGTGCGGGCGCGTTGTCGACACACTGCAGGTTCTGTCGAACGCTGTTGGTCGAGATGTCGAAGACGCCCGCCGTCTGGTTGTTCTGGAACTGCAGATCGCCGCGGACGCTGTTGCGCCGGACGGCGATCACGACCTGGCCGGGATTGCCCGGAACCTCGTTGTCCACCACCTGAAGGTTTCCGCGCATCTGATTGCCGCGGCTGCAGCCGAGGTCGAAGGGCGCCGTGTTCTTCGTGACCTGGAGGCTGCCGTCGACGCTGTTCTCGCAGACGAGGTTGACGCCGCCCGTCGGCGGGGTCCCCGAGGTCTCTTCGATCTGGACGTTGCCCTTGATGCGGCTGCGTCGGACCTGGACCCAGGCGGCCTCGTCGGTCTGGATGTTCCCACCGACCGTGACGCCGTCGACGAGCAGCGCGCCATCGAAGGCGACCTGGATGTTGCCGTCGACCTTGGTCTTCGAAGTGACGAGCGTGGCGCGCGTCGAGACCTGGACGTTCCCCTTCACGCTCGAGCTCGTGAGCGTGCAGGTCGCGCCGTCCGGTACGACGACGTTGTCGAATTTGCCGCGAACGACGTTGCCGACGCAGGTGTAGTCGTCGTCGCCGCTCCCGCTGCCACCGCCGGAGCCGCCGCCGGAGCCACCCGAGCCGCCGCCGCTCCCGCCGCCGCCCGACGGCGAACCCGTCAAGCTCGCGCACTGTCCGCTCGCGTCGCCCGCGAGGTTGCCCGAGCCCAGCGGCGCGGGCACGTTGTCGAAGCACTGGAGGTTCTTTCGCACCGAGTTGGCGACGATCTGGAAGCTCCGGCCGCTCGCGGCGTTGTCGCTGAACTGGAGATCACCAGCGACGGCGTTGCGCGTCACGGCGATCGCGACGGCGGCGCCGGAGGTCACGTTGCTGTCCTTGATCTGGAGGTTGCCCCCGACGACGTTGCCGCCGGCGCAGCCGACGTCGAAGGCCGTCTCGTTGCCGTCGAGCTGGAGGTCGCCGTTGATCGCGAGCCCGCAGACGGCATTCGCAGCGAGGCCGGTCGGGAGCCCGAACGTCTTCTTGATCTGGACGTTGCCGCCGACGCGGGTCCCGACCAGGTTCACGAAGCGCGCCTCGTCCGTCTGGACGTTGCCGCGGACCTGACCCGCCAGGGTCACGAGCGCACCGCCGCTGGAGACCTTCACGTCGCCCCCCACACGCGCTCGATCGAGCGTACAGACCGCACCGTCGGGCACGATGACGGTGTCGGCGAAGATCGCGTTGACGAAGACGCGATCGCAGATTTCGTCCCCCGCGAACGCGGGGCGACCAACGAGAACAAGAAGGAGCGCGAGAGCAGAATCGATGAAGAGGGTCCGTCGCATGGGAGACTCCGAGAGGTCGAGAATCGTTTCGATCGACGATTCACCGAAGGAACGAGGCCGAGCGAAC
>JBIPOQ010000427.1:0-3711 GCA_044379055.1 Myxococcota bacterium | reverse complement strand
GCCGGGATCCAGAGCTGGAAGGGTCGATGGACGCCGGCCTGCACGACGTCGACGGTGTAGAGGCCCGGCGTCATCGGCCGGCGACACTGTCCGTTCCCCCCGTCGCCGTTCGCTTCGGCCCCGAACGGCGCGAGCGCCGCCCCCACGAAGGCCAGCAGCGCGCCCCCCATCCCCCTGGTCAGGCGGCGCAGCCCGCCCCCGACTTTCGACGTCCGCCGCATCCTTCGATCGCTTGCTGATTCCATGACGAGCCTCCGGTTCGAATGGGGCCGCGCAGGGCTGCTGCTAGCATCCGAGCGACGATCCTCTATTTTCGGACGTTAGTACCGTAAATGCCTCCTGCCCGGCCGTCAACGACGATTTCGCCGACCGAAGCCGCGCCGCCGCGCCGGGGGCGGGGACGTCCGCGCGCGGTCGGGGTCGACGAGCGGATCCTCGCCGCCGCGCGGGCCCTCGAGCGGGAGGTCGGCTACGACGCGGTCTCGGTCGAGGCGATCGCCGAGCGCGCGGGGGTCGCGAAGACCGCCCTCTACCGGCGCTGGCCCAACAAGGGCGTGCTGCTCTACGAAGCCGTGGTCGGCGCCGTCGAGACCCACCCCTCGATTCCGGATACGGGCGCGATCCGGGCCGATCTGCTCGCCGTCCTCGCTGCGAACGCGGAGGGCTTCCGGTCGCCGGCGCGGCGCGGTCTCGTCGCCGCCCTCTCGGCCGACGCGCTCCGCGACCCCCGCCTCGCCGAGCTCCTCCGCACGCGCTTCTTCGGACCGCGCGCCGACGCGATCGTCGCTCGGGTCGAGCGCGCGATCGCGCGCGGCGAGCTCACCGAAGGCCTCGACGCCGCGATGGTGCCCGTCCTGCTGACGGGCTCGCTCCAGTATCTCTGGGTCGTCCGCGGTCGCGCGCTCGACGACGCGGATCTCGAGCGCGTCGTCGATGCCGTGATCGGCGCGTTCGTTCGAGAGGGCTCCCGTCGATGACCGCACGCAAGAAGACGACCCCGACCCGGAAGAAGCCCGCGAAGCGGGCCGCCTCCGCACGCAAGCGCCTGACGCCTGCCCGGGAATCGCGCGGCCTCGCCGCCGGCGACGTCGCCCTCGCCCTCGACGCCGTCGAGGTCGCTCCGCTCGTGCAGGAGATCGAGCGGTCGGGGGGCGCCGCGCTCGGCGCCTATCGCGAGCCGCTCTCGGGTCGCCCGCTCCTGCTGGCCGTGCTGCCCCGGGACGCCGTCGAGCCGACGCCCTTCCAGCGCGATCTCTCGCCGACCCATGCCAAACGGCTCGCGCAGAAGATCGACGAGGCCGGGGCGTTCCTCGACCCGATCATCGTCGTGCGCGGCAGCGCGGGCGGCTTCTGGACGCCGAACGGCCGCCATCGCCTCGCGGCGGCGAAGGTCCTCGGCATGCGCCAGATCACGGCGCTCGTCTCCCCCGACGAAGACCTCGCGTTCCGCATCCTCGCCCTCAATACCGAGAAGGCCCACAACGTCCGCGACCGCGCGATGGAGGTCATCCGCATGGCCCGCGCCCTCGCGAAGCGCTCGCCGAAGGCGAAGGAGGTCGACTACGCAGCGCAGTTCGAGAGCCCCGAGCTGCTGACCCTCGGCATCGCCTTCGAGCGCGAGAGCCGCTTCGCCGCCGGCGCCTACGCGCCCTTCCTGCGGAAGGTCGATCGCTTCGGAACGCGGACGCTGCCCGTCGCGCTCCGCGAACGCGAGGGTCAGGCCTCGCGCCTGCTCGCGATCGACGCCGAGGTCCGCAAGGTCGTGGCCGGACTCGAGGCGCGCGGATTCCGCTCGCCCTACCTGCGGACCTTCGTCGTCGCCCGCTGCAATCCCGTGCGCTTCCACAAGCTGAAGAAGGGCGACACGACTCCCCCCATGCCGGTCCAGGAGGCCCTGACGCGGATGCTCGCCGCGGCGAAGAAATTCGACGTCGGGGCGGTGCGCCAGCAGGATCTGGCGCTCGTGGCGGCGGTGGCGAGCGACTAGGACGGGCGACCCGCCACGGAGGGTGCGATCCTGGGGCGACACGAACCAAAGGGTCTGCCCACGATGACGTCCGAGATCTCCGGCGAGCCGCTCCATACCCGCTGCCTCGCGATCGCCTTCTCCCAGGGACCGGGCGCCTCGATCGAATTCCGCGCGGACATCTTCGACCTGCGCAAGTCGGGCCTGATGGAGCTCGCCGGCCGGATCGCCTCGGCGGGCATCATCCACAAGATGGAGCTGCACGGCGCCTTCTCCGGAGACTCCGGCCGCCTCGAACGCCTCGAGTGGAGCCAATCCCACGTCATGCACGAGGCGAACCGATCGACGAAGGGCGAATGCTGTCGCGATCCGATGGGTCGACTCGCAGACCTCGTCGGGACCCCGCTCGGCGACGGATTCGCGGCGGAGCTGAAGCGGCGCTTCGGCGGCCCGCTCGGCTGCACCCACGTGAGCACGCTCTTCCAGGAGCTGAGCGCCTTCGCCGCGCGATTTCGAGGCGTGCTCCGCGAGCGCCCGGACCTTCTCCCCGGGCGCGTCCCCGGCGAGCGCCTCGCCCGGCGCAGCGTCTTCTTCGACGCCTTCCTGCCGGACGACGCGCCGGCGACGACCCGGATCGGCGTGCGACTCTCGGACTTCTTCTTCGCCGCGCGCCAGACGGACGACGGCGAAACGATGCTCCGCCACGACGAGGTGCGCGTCGTCGCCGACGCCGAGCTCTCGACCTGGCAGCTGCGATCGCTCTCCGGCCGAGAACGGTCTCGCGAGGGGCCGACCTGCGATTCCGCCCCCTGGCGCTCGCGCGATGCCGATCTGCTCGAGTTCGCGACCCAGTCTCTCCGGGGCGGAATCATGCGAGCGTTCCTCGCGCGCTTCTCGGAGCGCGCCGAAGACGCCTGTCTGCTGTCGGCGCTGCTGAGTCTCGCCCCGGGCATGACGCAGGTCGGCGCCGCGCTCTCGGACGTCCTCGTGCCGTCGTCTTCGGCGCGTCCCGGCGGCTTCGGTTCCTCGGGTCCCGGCCCCTGCTACATGCTGCGCAGCGACGGCCCGCTGATCGAAACGCTCTTCGGGCGAGACGCCGACGGCGCCGGCAGAGCCGATTCGAACCGGAGCTGAGCTGCGTCGTTCGAGACGGGCGTTGGCGCGCGCTCTCGATCGCGCGCGCCTGCGCGCACGCCCTACGGCGCGGCGGCGAGGCGCTTCCCTTCGGCAACCCAGCCCGTGACCATCCCATCGAGAAGCTTGGCGAGCATCGGGTCCTTCAGGGCGTCGTCCGACATCGCCTCCGGGGCCGAGGCCAGCGAGAACATGTCCGGATAGACGTGGACCCCGATCGCTTCGAGCGGTACGCGCAGGGCCCAAAGCCCTCGATTGCCCCCGACGAGCGACGGCGACGCCGAGAGCAGCAGGGCGCGCTTGCCCTTCAGCACCATCGGCTTCGCCCGCGAGAGCCAATCGATCGCATTCTTCAAGACGCCCGGCAGCGAGAAGTTGTACTCGGGCGATGCGATCAAGAGCCCGTCGCAAGCCGCGATCCGCGCGCCGAGCGCCATCGCCGCCGCCGGCTGACCCGACGCCGTGTCGACGTCGCCGTCGTAGAGCGGGAGGTCGAGCATGCGGGCGTTCGCGCGATCGACCGAGGCGCCCTCGCGCTCGGCGATCGCAGCGGCGATCTCGAGGAGCTTCGCGTTCAGGGATTCCGCCCGAAACGAGGCCGCAAGGGAGAA
>JBIPOQ010000426.1:0-3715 GCA_044379055.1 Myxococcota bacterium | reverse complement strand
TCCCCTTCCTGCTGGGCATGATCGGGATCCCGTCCTCGATCGCCGACATCACGGGCGTCACCCTCGGCGCCTCGGGCGCCGTCATGGGCGTCCTGCTCGCCTACTCGTTCACCTGGCCCGACCGCACGATCATGCTGCTCTTTCCGCCCATCCCGATCAAGGCGATCTACCTGATCCCGCTCCTCTTCCTGATGGAGTGGATGACGAGCGGCAGCGGTGGAAACGTCAGCCACACGGGCCACCTCGCCGGCGTCCTCGTCGGCTGGATCTACCTGCTCAACGAAGGCCGCACGCCGGGCGCGCCGACGCTCCAGTCGCTGCTGCTCAAATGGCGCCGCTACCGCATGCGGCAGAAGATCCGCGCCGTCCACCGCGAGGACCGCGAGTCCCGCGATCGCGACGACAAGAGGCGATTCCATTGAAATGGCGTCCCGGACATCACGGTGAGGGGGAGGGCCACGGCGACGGCCGCACCTTCGGCCCCGGCTTCGGGGGGCTCCTGCGCAGCCTCTTCGCGAACCTCCCCTGGGCGGAGTCCGCGAGCCGGGAAGAGAGCCTGATCATCCCCGCTCCCGCCGGCCGCGCGATCAGCGTCCACAACGCCAACGGCAAGACCCGCATCATCGGCGAGGACCGCCAGGACATCGAGATCCGGATCCACAAGAGCGTGCGCGCCGACTGCTCGGATCTCGCGACGCGGCTGCTCGACTCGATCCGGATCCAGAACACCCCCGCCGCCGAGGTCCTCGAGATCGAGGTCCAGATCCCGCGCCGCTGCTCCCGCCACGCGGTCGCCCACATCGAGCTCCACGTCCCGCGCGAGACCCGCGTCTCGACGAGCTCGAGCAATGGGAAGATCTGCCTCGAGGGCATCGACCGCGACGTGCGCGCGCGCTCCTCCAACGGCTCGATCTCGATCCGCGAAGTCAACGGCGACATCGACGTGACGACCGCCAACGCCAAGGTCGACTGTCGCTGCACCCACGGCCATCTCCGCGCCCGCTCGAGCAACGGCAAGATCGAGCTGGGCGGCCACCGCGGCTCCGTCGACGCCTCGACCAGCAACGGCGTCATCTGCGCGACCCTCGAGAGCCTCGGCGAGATCGGCGTGACTCTGACGACGAGCAACGGCCGCATCGTCCTCGACCTCCCCGAGAAGACCGACGCCGACATCGACATGCGCGTCGAGAACGGGCTCATCCGCAACGACCTCGACCTCGAGCAGCAGTCCGGCGACGAGCACGGCTGGGTCCGCGGCCGCCTCGGCAAGGGCGGCTGCCCGATCCGCCTGCGCACCTCGAACGGAACGATCTCGGTTCGCTAGGCTCGACGGTCTGCGGCCGGACGGGCGCAGACGGACGGAGCCGCGATGACCCTCCTCGAGCTCTTCGAATTCGCGAGCTACGTCGTCACCGTCGTCGCCCTGCCCTTCGCGATCGTCGTCTTCATCGCCGAGCAGCGCAAAGAGCGCCAGAACGAGGAAGAAGAGTCGTTCCAGCTGCTCTCGAACGCCTACACCGACTTCCTCCGCCTCGTCCTCGAGAACCCCGACCTCGCCCTCCACTCCGACGACGCGACCCCGAACCTCGACGCCGAGCAGCGCGAACGCATGCTCGTCCTCTTCGACATCCTGATCTCGCTCTTCGAGCGCGCCTATATCCTGCTCTACGACGAGCCCATGCCGCTCTATCGGGAGCGCCAATGGCATTCCTGGGACGACTACATGCGGGAGTGGTGCCGGCGAGCGGATTTCAAGGCGGCGCTGCCGCAGCTCTTGCGCGGCGAGGATCCCGAGTTCGTGGCTTACATCGAGCGCATCGCGCGCGAGGAGGCGAACGGCGCATGACGCGACGACCGAACGAGCGCTTCGATCCCGACTCGACGGCATCGGACCAGACCCGACGCCGCATCCTGATCCTCGGCGCCGCTGGCCGCGACTTCCACGTCTTCAACACGGTCTACCGCGACGATCCCGCCTCGGAGGTCGTCGCCTTCACAGCCGCCCAGATCCCCGGCATCGCGAGCCGCCGCTATCCGCCCGAGCTCGCCGGTCCACTCTATCCGGACGGGCTGCCCATCCGCGACGAGAGCGAGCTCGCAGCACTCGTCGCCGCGGAGCGCGTCGACCAGGTCGTCTTCGCCTACTCCGACGTCGCCCACGTCGACGTCATGCACACGGCCTCGATCGCCCTCGCCGCGGGCGCGGACTTCGCGCTCCTCGGGCCCGAGGCGACGATGCTGCGGGCGAAGATCCCCGTGATCGCGGTCTGCGCGGTGCGCACGGGCATCGGGAAATCGCAGGTCAGCCGCGCCCTCTCGCGGCTCCTCCGGGCGCGCGGCCTGCGCGTCGCCGTCGTGCGTCATCCGATGCCGTACGGCGATCTCGCGCAGCAGGCGGTGCAGCGCTTCACGACTCTCGAAGACCTCGATCGCGCGGGCTGCACCGTCGAGGAGCGCGAGGAGTACGAGCCGCATCTCGCGATCGGCAACGTCGTCCACGCCGGCGTCGACTACGGCCGCATCCTCGAGCAGGTCGAGCGCGAGGCCGACGTGCTCCTCTGGGACGGCGGCAACAACGACTTCAGCTTCTACCGCCCCGATCTCCACGTCGTGCTCGTCGACCCGATGCGCGCCGGCCACGAATCCCTCTACCACCCCGGCGAGGCCGTCCTGCGCATGGCCGACCTCGTCGTCGTCGCGAAGACCAACTCGGCGGATCCCGCCGACGTCGAGCGTGTCTCGGCGAACGCCCGGCGGCTCGCGCCGCAGGCCACGATCGTGCGCGGCGCCTCGCGGGTCGTTCTCGACGACCCGGCGCGCGTCGCCGGCCGCCGTGTCCTCGTCGTCGAAGACGGCCCGACGATCACCCACGGCGGCATGGCGTACGGCGCGGGCTGGGTCGCCGCGAAGGCCGCCGGCGCCGCGTCGATCGTCGATCCCCGACCCGCGGCCCGAGGCCGCCTCGCCGAGGTCTTCGCCGCGCATCCGCACATCCGCGAGGTGGTTCCCGCGATGGGCTATTCGCCGGCCGAGCTCGCGGACCTGCGCGCGACGATCGAGGCGGCGCGGCCCGACGTCGTCGTCGCCGGGACGCCCTGCGACCTCGCACGCCTCGTCGAGACGACGATCCCGATCGTGCGCGCCCGCTACGAGTACGAGGAGGTCGAGGTCCCCGGACTCCGTGACCACGTCGTCCGCTTCCTCGACGCGCGGGGACTCGGCCTCACGCCGTCGGGCAGCCCCGGACGGGACGGACGCTAGTGCGCCTCGTCGTCGCGCTCGGCGGAAACGCGCTGCTGCGAAGAGACGAGCCGATGACCGCCGAGGCCCAGCGCGCGAACGTGCAGCGTGCCGCCGCCGCCCTCGCGCCCCTCGCCCGCGAGCACGAGCTCGTCGTCACCCACGGCAACGGACCGCAGATCGGCCTTCTTGCGCTACAGCAGGCCCTGCCGCCGGGCGCCCGTTCAGGCGCCGCACCCGCCGCACCCGCCGTCGCGCCGAGCGCCGGCGCCGCCACCGCGTCCGTCGGCTTTCCCCTCGACGTCCTCGGCGCGCAGACCGAAGGCATGATCGGCTACCTGCTCGAGCAGGCCCTCGACGAGGTCCTTCCGCCCGGGAAGCTCGTCGCCTCGCTCCTGACCCGCGTGCTCGTCGACGCCGCCGATCCCGCCTTCGCGAGCCCGACGAAGTTCGTGGGCCCGGGCTATGCGAGTGA
>JBIPOQ010000425.1:0-3720 GCA_044379055.1 Myxococcota bacterium | reverse complement strand
AAGGTCTTCTTCGCCCACGCCTTCGCGAGCCTCGTCTTCGCCCACGGCATCGCGCTGCTCTTCCTCGCGACGGGCCGCTTCGACCTCGCGCTGCTCTCGGAGCCGTCGGTCGCCCGGCCCTTCCTCTTCGCGGTCGGCACGGGGCTCCTCTTCGTCGGCCTGATCGCGCGCTGTGCGATCGCGCCCTTCCATCCCTGGGCGCCGGACATGCACGAGGGCGCGCCCGCCTTCGTGACCGCCCACATGGCGACCGCCGCGCAGACCGCCTGCTTCCTCGTCCTGCTGCGGCTGCTCCACGCGGTCGTGCCCGCCGATCCGTCCCTCGCCTCGGAGCTCGCGCGCCGGATTCCGGACTGGCTCGGGTTCCTCGCCTGCCTGACCCTCGTCTGGGGACATGCGATGGCGCTCGTGCAGGTGGGGCTCCGCCGCCTGGTCGGTTGGCTCGCGGTGGGGCAGGTCGGATTCCTGGCGCTCGCGCTCGTCGACGCGCGGGGGCCCGGCGGCGAAGCGCTCGTGCAGGCCCTGCTCGCGACGGGGCTCGCGATCGTCGGCGTGCTGACGACGCTGTCTTCGCTCTCGCATCACGAGCGCGCCTGCGAGCACGTCGGCGATCTCGCAGGCATGTCGAGCCAGAGCCCCACCCGCGCGACGCTGCTCGCGCTCTTCCTGCTCTCGCTCGCGGGCTTTCCGGGGACGATGGGATTCGTCGCGCGCCGCGACGTGCTGACGGCGGTCGAGCACGCGGGCCACCGCGGCTGGCTGCTCGCCGGCGTCGTCGCGACCGTCCTCGCGCTGACGGCGGTCGGTCGCCCGCTCATCGCGATGCTTCGCCCCAACGCGGATCCGCGGGCGGCGAGCCGAGCGCTGACCAACGAGCAGGTCGTCCTCGCGGTCTGCGGGACGCTGCTCCTCTATCTCGGGATGGCGCCCCTCTTCGGCGAGCAGGCGATCTCGGGCAGCCTCGCGCAGTGGATCGCGACGGGGGTCGCGAGCCTTCGGGGGCAGGCGACGAGCTAGGCGGTTCGGCTCCGGGACCAGCGCGGCTCGCGGTGCAGCAATCGCCGGAGGCTCCCGTCCCGCCGCGTGACCTGCAGGTCGTCGAGCAACGCCATCAGCGGCATCGCGGTCCGCCGGCTCGCGCCGATCAACGTCTTGAGGGTCTGGGTGTCGAGCTCGGGCGCGTCGGCGAAATGCGCGAGCACGCGGCCGATCAACGCCTCGACGCAGCCGCGCTCGAAGAAGAGCTCCTCGGGCGCGGCGACGAGGCGACCCTCGCGCTCGAGGTGGTGGGCGATCGCGCGGAGCTTCGCCGGATCAGCGGCGAGCTCGTCGGCGAGGGTGCGCAGCGACGGAGCCTCGAGGCCGGCCTCGGCGAGGCGGCGCTGCAGCGACTGCGCGAGGCGCTCCTGCGCGGGGTCGAGGCTCGAGCGGAAATCGGCGCGGCGGACGAGCGGCTCTTCGATCGCGAGCCAGCCCGACTCGGCGAGGCGCGTGACGAGGGCCGAGGCGACCTCGCTCGGCACATTCTCGGGGACGCGGCCGAGCAGCGTCGCGCGGGGAAGGCCCGGCTGGAGGGGCTCGCGGGCGTGGAATTCGTCGACGGCGCGCTTCAGGTCCTTAACGAGGCGATCGACCGCGTCGGTCGAGAGACATCGCTCGGGGCCGAGGCGGACGATCGCGGCGCCCCGAGACGGAGAGGCGGCGGGCGCCGCGACGGCCAGCCGATCGAGGGCGACTTCGAGGATCTCGCGCGCGAGTCCGGTCTCGCGCGCGAGGCGCTCGCGCGTGGTGCCGGCGAGGCCGGCGCGCTCGATGCGGACGAGAAGGCCGTCTTCGAGGTCGCCGCGGGCGAGGCGATCGAGCTCGTCGGCGAGTCGGGGATCGCTGCGGCGGCGATGGGGCGGATCGACGTCGAGGACGCGGCCACCGCCGACGGTGCTCCCGATGCCGGCGTCCCGGGCGAAGCCGCGCAGGACGAAGCGATCGCCGGGGAGGAGCGAGAGCGGCGCGCCGTCGACGTGGACCCGCGCGAAGCCCCGTCCGCCCGCGGCGAGGCCCGCCTCGCCGATCGGGGCGACCTTCGCGCGGCGCTCGCTCGTGCCGGCGAGCAGCTCGACGGAGGTCGCTTCCTCGAGCGCCTCGCCCCCATCGAGCCAGTCGAGCTCCGCATCGAAGACGCCTGTCTCGAAGAGCGCGTCGGGCTCGCAGACGATGTCGCCGCGGCGAACCTCCGCGGTCGCGACGCCCTGGAGGTTCACCGCCATGCGCGCCCCCGCCTGCGCCTCGCGCACGGCCTCGCCGTGGCGCTCGAGGCCGCGGATGCGCGCGCGTCGGGTTCCCGGCTCGAGCACGACGGGCTGTCCGACCGCCCGAGCGCGGCCCGACCAGGTCCCCGTCACGATCGTGCCGAAGCCGTGCTTCTCGAAGACGCGGTCGACCCAGAGGCGCCCGGGCCGGGCGTCCCGCTCGCGGGCGGGGAGCGTGCGGACGAGCTCTGCGATCGCCGCGCGGACCTCGTCGATCCCCTCTCCCGTGAGCGCGCTCGCGGCGACGATCGGCGCACCTTCGAGGGGCGAGCCCGCGAGCAGCTCGCGGACCTCGTCCGCCGCGAGGGCGCGCATCTCCGCGTCCGCCTGATCGCATTTGTTGAGCACGACGAGGCCGCGTTCGATGCCGAGCAGTCGGCAGATGGCGAGGTGCTCCCGCGTCTGCGGCATGACGCCTTCGTCCGCTGCGACGACGAGCATCACGAGATCGAGGCCCGAGGCGCCCGCGACCATCGTGCGGACGAAGCGCTCGTGACCCGGGACGTCGACGACCGCGAGTCGCGCGCCGCCCGTGAGAGCGAGGGCCGCGAAGCCGAGCTCGATCGTGATGCCGCGGGCCTTCTCCTCGGGAAGGCGGTCCGTGTCCTCGCCGGTCAGCGCGCGGACGAGGGCGGTCTTGCCGTGGTCGATGTGGCCGGCGGTGCCGAGGACGAGGCTCGGAGCGGAGGCGTCGGACATCGCGCGCTCCCGGGACGTCTCGTCCGCCTAACGCGGTCCGATCCGATCCATGCCCAGGTAGGGGACGAGCGCGGCGGGGATGCGGATGCTCCCGTCCTTCTGCTGGTGGTTCTCGAGCAGCGCCACCATCGCGCGGGCGTTCGAGATCGCCGTGCCGTTCAGCGTGTGGACGAGCTCGTTCTTCCGGCTCTCGCCCGCGCCGTCGCGCGCGCGGCGGAAGCGGACCTTCAGGCGGCGGGCCTGGAAGTCGGTGCAGTTGGAGGTGCTCGTGATCTCGCCCCAGTCGCCGCCCTCGCCGCGGCCGGGCATCCAGGCCTCGAGGTCGAACTTGCGATAGGCGGGGGCGCCGAGGTCCGCGCTCGCGATGTCGATCACGCGGTACGGGATCTCGAGGGCGTCGAAGATCTTGCGCTCGAGGCGAAGCAGCTCGGCGTGCTGGGCCTCCGAGTCCTCGGGCCGGCAGAAGACGAACATCTCGACCTTGCTGAATTGATGGACGCGGTAGAGGCCGCGGCTCTCCCGGCCATGGGCGCCGGCTTCGGTGCGGAAGCAGTGGGAGATGCCGGCGAGCTTGAGGGGCAGCTCGCGTTCTTCGAGGATCGAGTCGGCGTACATGCCGCCGAGGGTGATCTCGGCGGTGCCGATCAGGCAGAGGTCGTGGCCGGCGATCGAGTAGATCTGGCTCTCCTCGCCGCGCGGGCTGAAGCCGAGCTGC
>JBIPOQ010000040.1:0-13176 GCA_044379055.1 Myxococcota bacterium | reverse complement strand
TTCGATGATGCCCTCGACCGCCCGGGAGCGCCCGCCGGCCCTTGCCCCGTTCGGGTCCGGTCCTACTCTCCGCCGCGTTCAGGATCGGACCCGGACGTGCCGACACGTTCGCCGACCCGCGAATCCACTCGCCGCCGACCCGACGTGCGGCACGAGGCCCCCTGCAAAGCCCCATGCCCCCCTCCTCGACCCGCCACAGCCTCGACCTCGAGATCGAGCGCCAGCCCGACGACGCCACCTGCGGGCCGACCTGCCTGCAGGCCGTGTACGGCTACTACGGCGACCTCGAGTCGCTCGAGGACGTGATCGCGGAGGTCCCCCAGCTCGAGACCGGCGGAACCCTCGCCGCGAACCTCGCGATCCACGCCCTGAAGCGCGGCTACCGCGCGCTCATGTACACCTACAACCTGACCGTCTTCGACCCGACCTGGTTCCACGGCGAGAGCTGCGACCTGATCGACAAGCTCGTCGCCCAGGAGCGCGCGAAGAACGACCCGCGGCTCTCCGTCGCGACGCGCAGCTACGTCGAGTACCTCGAGCTCGGCGGCGAGCTCGCGATGGTCGACCTGACGACCGGCCTGCTGCGCCAATGGCTGACGGACGAGCGCCCGATCCTGACCGGTCTCTCGTCGACTTATCTCTACTCGAGCTCCCGCGAGATCGGGGTCGACACGCTCGCCGACGACGACATCCGCGGGGTGCCGACGGGCCATTTCGTGGTGCTCTCGGGCTGGGACGAGGAGGAGCGGACGGTGCGGATCGCGGATCCCGCCGAGACGCATCCCCAGTTCCAGAAACACATCTACTGGGTGCCCGTGTCGCGGCTGATCAACGCGATCCTGCTCGGGGTCCTGACCTACGACGGCAACATGCTCGTGCTCGAGCCACCCGAGGATTCCGGTTGAAGTCGATCATCGTGATCGAGAACGTCAAGCGCTGGCCACTGGCCCTCCAGGGGGCGACGGTGGTCGCGGCCAAGGACTACCTGATCGGCGACGAGTGGGCCGGTCGCCGCAACGTGCGCGTCTACAACTTCTGCCGGACCTACGGCTACCAGACCGTGGGCTACTACGTCTCGCTGCTCGCCGAGGCCCGGGGCCACCGCCCGCTCCCGACGGTCGAGACGCTCCAGGATCTCCGCCTCTCGCCCGTCGTCCGGATCGTCTCCGAGCAGATGGAGGAGCTGATCCAGAAGAGCCTCGCGAAGCTGCGCGGCAAGCGCTTCGAGCTCTCGGTCTACTTCGGTCGCAATCTCTCGAAGCGCTACGACGCGCTGGCCCGGGCGCTCTACGAGCAGTTCTCCGTGCCGCTGCTGCGCGCGAGCTTCGAGCGCGGCGCCGACGAGTGGCGCCTCTCCTCCGTCCGCCCGATCTCGACCGGAGAGATCCCCGAGAGCCACCGCGCCTTCGTGATCAACCAGGCCGAGAAGCATTTCGGCCGGCGCGAGCGATCGACGCCCGCCCGCAAATACCAGTACGACCTCGCGATCCTCTACGACCCCGAAGCCGAGGACAGCCCGTCCGACTCGCGGACCCTGCGCAAGTTCTCGAAGGCCGCCCGCGAGGTCGGCATCCGGCCCCACCTGATCCGCCGCGACGACGCCGAGGACATCGGGGAGTTCGACGCCCTCTTCATCCGGGAAACCACCTACGTCAACGGACCGACCTATCGGATGGCGCGCCGCGCCGCGACCGACGGGCTGATCGTGATCGACGATCCGATCTCGATCCTGCGCTGCTCGAACAAGGTCTTCCTCGCCGAGCTCTTCTCACGTCACGGCATCCCGCATCCGAAGACCTTCGTGGCCCACGAGGACTCGATCGACGAGATCGCGGCCGAGGTGGGGATTCCGTGCGTGCTGAAGCGTCCGGACTCGGCGTTCTCCCGCGGTGTCACGAAGGCGTCGACCCCCGAGGAGCTGCGCGAGAAGGCGGAGCTCTTCCTCGCCGATTCGGAGCTCGTGGTGGCCCAGGCCTTCACGGCATCGCAGTTCGACTGGCGGATCGGCGTGCTCGGGGGCGAGGCGCTCTTCGCCTGTCGCTACCACATGGCGCGCGGGCATTGGCAGATCGTGCGAACGGGGCCCTCGGGCTTCCGGCGCTACGGGAAGGTCGACACGCTCGCGCTCGACGACGTGCCGCCGAAGCTCGTCGAGATCGCCGTGCGCGCGGCGAGCCTGATCGGGGACGGTCTCTACGGCGTGGACCTGAAGGAAGTCGACGGAGAGTTCCTCGTGATCGAGATCAACGACAATCCGAACGTCGAGGTCGGCTACGAGGACACCGTGCTGGGCGACGAGGTCTACCGGCGCATCATGCAGTGGTTCCGCATCCGGCTCGACCGGCGCGGCGGGGATGGATTCTGACATGGCCGACGAGACCCACGCGAAGCCGGGCCGCACCCTCTCGCTCTTCGAGGGCTTCGGCATCGAGCTCGAGTACATGATCGTCGACGCGACGAGCCTCGACGTGAAGCCGATCGCCGACGGCTTGATCGAGGCCGAGTCCGGCTCGATCGAGAACGAGATCGAGCGCGGCGCGTTCGCCTGGTCGAACGAGCTCGCACGCCACGTGATCGAGGTCAAGACGAACGGGCCCGTGCCGGGCTTCGGGGGCGTCGCCGACGGATTCGACGGCGAGCTGCGGCGCATGCACGAGAAGCTCGCGCCGATGGGCGCCCGCGTGCTGCCGACCGCGATGCATCCCTGGATGGACGCCGCGCGCGACTTCGAGCTCTGGCCACACGGCTCGCACGAGATCTACGACGCCTTCCACCGCATCTTCGACTGCCGCGGCCACGGCTGGGCGAACCTGCAGAGCGCGCATCTCAACCTCCCCTTCTCGAGCGACGACGAGTTCGGCCGATTGCACGCCGCGGCCCGCGCGCTGCTCCCGATCCTGCCGGCGCTCGCCGCGTCGTCGCCCTGCGTCGACGGCCGGATCTCGGGCTTCATGGACACGCGCCTCGACGTCTACCGCACGAATGCCCGGCGCGTGCCGTCGGTCTCGGGCTCCGTCGTCCCGGAGCCCGTCTTCACCCACGCCGCCTATCAAGGGCTGCTCGAGAGCATCTACGCCGACCTCGCCCCCCTCGATCCGGAGGGGCTGCTGCGCTCGGAGTGGGTCAACGCCCGGGGCTGCATCGCGCGCTTCGACCGGATGGCGATCGAGATCCGGGTGCTCGACGTCCAGGAGACGCCTCGGGCCGACGTCGCGATCCACGCCGCGATCACCGCGAGCCTGCGCGCCCTCTGCCAGATGGGCCCCGCCGCCCAGGCCCGCCTGCGCGCCCTCGACACGGCCGCCCTCGCCGAGATCCTGCGCGCGACGACGCGGGAGGCCGAGCGCACGCAGATCGTCGACGGCGCCTATCTCTCGGCCCTCGGATTCGATGCCCAGCCGCGCTGCGCGTCGGACCTCTGGTGCGAGCTGCTCGAGCGCGACTTCGCACACGACCCGCTCTACCCGTCGCTGCGCGGGCCGCTCGACGTGATCCGCGACGAGGGCACGCTCTCGACGCGCATCCTGCGCCGGCTGCGCGCCCTCGCGAGCGGTCGCGGATCGCCGTCCTCGACCCCGACCCGCGAGACCCTGCGCGAGGTCTACGGCGAGCTCGCGGACTGCCTTCGCGACGGAAGAATGCTGCGTGCGCCGAGCTAGTCCCCGGCTCGTGCTCTCCTGCGAGCACGCGAGCGCCGCCGTTCCCCGCGACCTGGCCCCTCTCTTCCGCGATGCTCGCGCTCTGCTCGCGACCCATCGCGGCTGGGACGCCGGCGCCCTCGCCGTGTCGCGCAGCCTGGCGCGCCGGCTCGACGTTCCGCTCGTGGCCGGCCGATCGACGCGGCTGATCGTCGACCTGAACCGCTCGGCCCACAACCGCTCGATCTTCTCCGAGTTCACGCGCGACCTCCCGCGCGCCGAGCGCGCGGCGCTGATCGCCCGCTTCCACGCGCCGCACTGGGCGCGCGCCGGACGAATGGTCGACGCCGCGAGCGCCCCCGTCGTCCACGTCGCCGTCCACAGCTTCACGCCGAAGCTCCACGGCCAGGTCCGCCCCCTCGAGCTCGGCATCCTCTACGACCCCCGCCGGTCGCGCGAGCGCGCCTTCGCCGATGCGCTCCACGCCGCGATCGCCCGGCGCGCCCCGCATCTGCGCATCCGCCGCAACCGGCCCTATCACGGCCGCAGCGACGGCCTGCCGACCGCCTTCCGGAAGGCACGACCCGCCCGCGACTACCTCGGTCTCGAGCTCGAGCTGAACCAGGCGACGCTGCAGAGCGCCCGCGACGAACGGGAGTGGGCGGCGCTGCTCGCGCCGAGCCTCGAAGAGGCGCTCGAGGCGATGGCAGCGCCGGCGCAATCGGCGACCGGTCGCGCGAAGAGCCGAGCTCGCCGGTCCGCCGCGAAGCGCTAGCGTCGACCCGGAGCTCGCGCGCTGCAATTCGCAGCAGAATCCACGGCGGCAGCGCCGGCCGCAGCCGCGTCCGGGTCCGCGTCCGGGTCCAAGTCGAGAGAGGAGCCGCCCGTGATCATCGCCGAGGATCGGATCGAGGTCGCCGCGCGGGATCGCGCGACACTGCAGGCGCGCCTCTCGAACGATTACGCGCCGGCCGCCGCTCGTCGCGGGCTCGTGCTCCTCGACGCCTTCGTTTCGCCGCCTTTCGATCTGCTCGACCAGCCGGGTCTGCTGCGCGTGCGCTGGCAGATCGCGGACATCGGCGCGTGGTGGGCGATGCGCGCGGCCTCGAACGATCCCGCGGTGCCCGCGTTCTGGGCGTCGGTCGCCCCCCTGATCCGCGCCCGCGAGCGGCGCTACTGGGTCGCCGAGCCGCTTTCCGGCGGGCCGCGCGCCGCGGAGGCGAGCTGGCCCGAGCCGACGCCGACGGCGCCCTTCGAGGTCGCGACCCGGGGCTGGCGCGAGACGGTGCAGGTCCATCTCGCGCCCGGAACGCCTGCGCCGGCCGTCGCTTCCCTCGCGTCGAAGCTCGCCGAGGCGAGCCATGCGCTCCCTGGCATCGTCGCCGCCTGGATCGCCCCGAACCACGTGGCCGATTACGGTGCGGGCCACCTGACCTGGGATCTCCTCTTTCCCGATCGCGCGGCAGCGACCGCCGCGCGCCAGAGCCCGGCCTGGCGCGATCGGATCGTCCCGGCCCTCGACCACGACGGCCAGCGCTGGACCGCCCTCGGCCTCGAGACGATCGGGGCCGGCCTGCGGCGCCCGGATCTGAAGGAAGGCATCAAGCGGACGGCGCTCTTCCGGCAGCTCCCGAACGCGAGCCGCGACGACCTCGAGCGTTTCGAGCAGGACCTGCTCGAGATGCCGGCCCACGTCCCCGCGATCCTCAATTGGCGCCTCGCCCGTGCCGTCCCCCTCGAGTGGTCGAGTGCCGCTTCGCCCGCCTGGACCCACGTCTGGGAGCAGGAATACGACCAGCTCGAGGGCCTGACCGTCGATTACATGGTCCACCCCCACCACTGGGCCCACGTCGATCGCTGGTTCGATCCCGAGTCCGGCCGGCAGATCATCGACACGCAGCTCTGCCATGCCTTCTCGCCGCTGTCCGGGACCATCCTGGGCCGCGACGCCACGGGCTGAAGAGGGCGCCCTCGCCGCCTCGCCCCCCCGGCAGCGTCGGAGTATTCTCCGGCCGGTCTCTGCACGGACCTGCGTCGAGCTTTCGCCCGTGCGATCGGATCGAACCGGTTGAAATTGCCCCCGCGTCGCCGACGACGATCGGGGATGGAGTGTCCCGACCATGCCTCGCGAGATCCACCGACTCCTGATCGCCAATCGCGGCGAGATCGCCATCCGGATCCACCGCGCCTGCGCGGAGCTCGGCATCCGTACGATCGGCATCCACTCCTACGAAGACCGCTTCGCGCTCCACCGCTTCAAGGCCGACGAGGCCTACTCCCTCGGCGAGGGCGGCAATCCCGTCGGCGCCTATCTCGACATCGACCGCATCCTCGAGATCGCCGAGAGCACGCGGGCCGATGCCATCCATCCCGGCTACGGCTTCCTCTCGGAGCGCGCCGATTTCGCCCGGGCCGTCGAATCCGCGGGCCTCGCCTTCGTCGGACCGCCGCCCGCGGTGCTCTCGGCGGTCGGAGACAAGGTCAGCGCGCGCAACGCCGCCGTGGCCCAGGGCCTGCCGATCATCCCGGGCTCGCCGCCGGTCGAGGACGCGCAGACGGGGCTTCGCATCGCGCGCGAGATCGGCTTCCCGGTCATGGTGAAGGCCTCCGGCGGCGGTGGCGGACGCGGCATGCGCGTCGTCCGGAGCGAGTCCGAGTTCGTCGAGAACTTCGACGCCGCGCGGCGCGAAGCAGGCAGCGCGTTCGGCAACGACGAAGTCTTCATCGAGAAGCTGATCGAGCGCCCGAAGCACATCGAGGTCCAGATCCTCGCCGACGGCTTCGGCGACGTCGTCCATCTCTTCGAGCGCGACTGCTCGATCCAGCGCCGCCACCAGAAGGTCCTCGAGCTCGCCCCCGCGCCGAACCTGGCGAAGAAGCTGCGCGACGAGCTCTGCGACGCCGCCGTCCGCTTCGCGCGGGGCGTCGGCTACCGCAACGCCGGCACGGTCGAGTTCCTGGTCTCCGGCAACGACTACTACTTCATCGAGATGAACCCCCGGCTCCAGGTCGAGCACACGGTGACCGAGGAGATCACGGGCGTCGACATCGTCGCCTCCCAGATCCGCGTCGCGATGGGCCAGACCCTCGCCGAGCTCGGCATCACGCAGGCGACGATCGCGCCGCGGGGCTTCGCGATCCAGTGCCGCATCACGACCGAGAACCCCGAGAACCGCTTCCTGCCCGACTACGGCCGGCTCATCTCCTACCGCTCGCCCGGCGGCTTCGGCGTCCGCCTCGACGCGGGCAGCGCGTTCCCCGGCGCCTACATCACGCCCTACTACGACTCGCTGCTCGTCAAGCTGACGACCCGAGGCCGCGACCTCGGGGAGGCGGCCAATCGCTCGCTGCGCGCCCTCGGCGAGTTCCGCGTGCGCGGCGTCGAGACGAACATCGGGTTCCTGAAGAAGGTGCTCGACCATCCGACCTTCCGGGCCGGCGAGTGCGACACGCATTTCATCGCCGAGACCCCGGATCTGCTCAAGCTCGAGGCCGACAAGGGCGTCGGGACGCGGCTCCTGCACTACCTCGGCGACGTCACCGTCAACGGCAAGAAGGGCGTCGAGCGCATCGATCCCGACTCGATCCGGCGCGAGCCCCACATTCCCCCCTACGACCGCAAGTCGCGCCCGGCGGACGGCACGAAGCAGCGCTTCGATGCCCTCGGTGCCGAGGGCTTCGTGAAATGGATGGGGAGCCACAAGCCCGTCCTGCTGACGGACACGACCTTCCGCGACGCCCACCAGTCCCTGCTCGCGACGCGGCTGCGGACCCAGGACATGCTGGCCGTCGCGCCCGCCCTGGCCCGGGAGGCGCCCGAGCTCTTCTCCCTCGAGATGTGGGGCGGGGCGACCTTCGACGTCGCGATGCGCTTCCTCGACGAGGATCCCTGGGTGCGCCTCGACAAGCTGCGCGCCGCGATCCCGAACATCCTGTTCCAGATGCTGCTGCGCGGGGCGAACGCGGTCGGCTACACGACCTACCCCGACAACGTCGTGCGCGAATTCATCCGGGAATCGAAGGCCCGCGGCATCGACATCTTCCGCATCTTCGACTCGCTGAACTGGCCCGAGCAGATGCAGGTCGCGATCGACGAGACCCGCAAGGTCGGCGCGATCGCCGAGGTCGCCATCTGCTACACGGGAGACATCCTCGAGCCCGCCCGCGAACGCTATGCGCTCGACTACTACGTGAAGCTCGCGAAGGAGCTCGTGAAGCGCGGGGCCCACATCCTCTGCATCAAGGACATGGCGGGCCTGCTCAAGCCCTACGCCGCGGGCCGCCTCGTCTCCGTCCTGAAGCAGGAGGTCGGCATCCCGATCCATCTCCATTCCCACGACACCGCCGGCATCCAGGGCGCCGCCTACCTGAAGGCCGTCGAGGCCGGCGTCGACGCGATCGACTGCGCCTTCGGTCCGCTCTCGGGCTCGACCTCCCAGCCGAACCTCCAGAGCGTCGTCGCGATGCTCGCCCAGTCCGAGCGCCCGACCGAGCTCAAGCTCGAGAACCTGATGCCCTTCGACGCCTACTGGGAGGCAGTCCGCAAGGAATACCGCGCCTTCGACAAGGGCCCCTACCACGGCAGCGCCGAGGTCTACGAGCACGAGATCCCCGGCGGCCAGTACACGAACCTGCGGACCCAGGCGACCTCGATGGGCCTCGGCGAGCGCTGGCGCGACGTGACGCTCATGTACGCCGCAGTCAACCGGATGTTCGGCGACGTCGTCAAGGTGACGCCTTCTTCGAAGGTCGTCGGCGACATGGCGCTGTACATGCTCGCGAACGGCCTGACGCCCGAAGACGTGCTCGAACGCGGCCGTGACCTGACCTTCCCGGACAGCGTGATCGAGTACTTCGAGGGCCGCATCGGACAGCCGCCCTACGGCTTCCCCGAGCCGCTGCGAAGCCTCGTCCTCAAGGATCGGCCGCGCATCGACGAGCGCCCCGGCGAAGATCTCGCGATGGCCGACTTCGAGGCGACCAAGGCCGACCTCGCCCGCCGCCTCGACCACGAGCCGACGCGCGCGGACTGTCTGTCGTACCTGCTCTACCCGAAGGTCTACCTCGAGTACCTCGAGCAGAGAAAGCGCCACGGCAGCCACGTCACCGTGCTCCCGACGACCGCCTACTTCCACGGCATGGCCCTCGCCCAGGAGCTCCACCTCGAGCTCGAGCCCGGCCAATCCCTCGTCGTCCGCCTCGTCGCGATCGGCGACGTCGACGCCGAGGGCAAGCGCGCTCTCTTCTTCGACATCAACAGCCAGCCGCGCCGCATCATGGTCCAGGACCGTTCGGTGGGCGTCACGATCGAGAAGCGCGCCAAGGCCGATCCGGAGGATCCGCGTCAGGTCGGTGCGCCGCTGCCCGGGCTCCTCGCATCCCACGTCCGCGGCGAGGGCGACGTCGTCGCCGCCGGCGAGCGGCTCTGCGTGATCGAGGCCATGAAGATGGAGTCGAGCGTGACGGCGCCGATCGGCGGCCGGATCCAGAAGATCCACGTCCCGGCCCGCGAACAGATCGACGCGGGCGACCTGCTCTTCACGATCATGCCGGTCGAATAGGCGGGGACGATCTTCTCGGTCCGTGGAGAGTGGATTGGATCCTGTCGAACTCGAGACCCTGCAGGCCGAGCGGGCGATCACCCGCGTGATCCTCGCCTACGCCCGCGCCGTCGATGGCCTCGACTTCGAGCGCCTGCGCGACTGCTTCCATCCCGATGCCCGCATCCACTACGGCGACGTCTACTCCGGCCCCCGCGACGAAGCGATCGAATGGCTCGAGAACTCGCTCTCCCGTCTTCTCGGGACGATGCACGACTTCGGGGCGCCCTTGATCGAGCTCGACCTCGCGAACGGGCGCGCACGTTGCGAGACCTACTCGACGAACGCCGCGCGATTCCCGGCCAACGAGCGGGGCGAGATCGTGCTGAACGTGACCGGCACCCGCTATCTCGACGTCTTCGAGCGCCGGAGCGGCGAATGGCGGATCCTCGAGCGGCGCAACCGGACGAGCTGGGCCCAGAACACGGTCGAGGTCCCGACCCCTCCCCCGCCGTTCACGGTCGGGGCGGCGCGTCAGCGCTGAACGCGACGACGTCGCGCATCGCATGGACGGGCTCCCCAGACCGCGCCCGCCAGAGAAGCCGCGCCTACCGGGCGAGCAGCTTTGCCTTCTGGGCGTCGAACTCCTGCTGCGTCAACACGCCGCGCTGGCGCAGCTGATCGAGCTTGTCCAGCTCGTCGGCGATGAGCACTGGATCCGTTCTGATCTCGCGAGTCCGATCGTCTGCCACGAGGGGTTGCACGCGCGCCGCGACGTGTTGCGCGAGCTCTTCGACCCAGAGATTGTAATTCCCATGAATCCGCGGCCCCTTCTTGATCACTCGCTTCTGACCACCGCTGCCCTGCACATGGCGCGTCAGATCGTTCGGGTTGTAGTCCAGATTCGAGCTGTCGCGATAGTCGATCCAGAAGTTTCGCGCGTCGAATCCGATCTCGACCTGGGCTCGATGCGTCCGGACCATCGTCGAAACGACGACCACACCCTCTCCCTCGATCCCGCCGTACCACTGCCGCTCGCCGGCGGCCTGTACGATCGCGCGACCGATGTCGTCGAGCGAGGCCCCTTCCGGCGCACCGTGCGGCGCAGGCGGAACATTGCGAATGGTCTCCGAAGCGGATGCGAATCCGGCATTCGATCCGATGAGCCAAACGACGGCGGCGATCGCGATCAGCGTCCTCATGCGTCGACTCCTCTCCTGGACGGTCGATCCCCAACATGTTCATCGGGGAGATTGCCGTAGTCCAATCGACGCCCTCCGATCGCGAGCGGGGCACACTCCCACGGGACGCTGGCCCAGGCTCGGCATGGGGGCTCCCGGTCATCGTGCCGAGACCTCGACGTTGTGGATGATCGTATCGCCGGGGACTTCCCCGAGTCCGGACGTGAACCCGAGCCGCCTCGCTCGATGATCCGGATGATTTCCCTGACCCTCACGCGCAGCCCTCTCGCGACCACTCGAAGCCAGACGACGCAGAAGATGGGCCGATGGAAGACCGCGAGGCTCCAGAGGCGACGCTCAGCCCTCGAGCGTCTCCGCATCACTCATCGCGAACTCCGCCCGCTGCTGGGCCGTCGTCTCGACCTTCGGCAGCGCGCGGACGCGTGCGAGCGCCGGGCGCAGGCCGCGGCGGTTCGCCATCTGGATCGCGAGGCCGGGCCGCGCGTTCAGCTCGAGGACGAGCGGACCGAAGTCGCGGTCGAGCACGATGTCGACGCCGAGATAGCCGAGCGGCACGACATCGTAACAATGTGCGGCGAGGGTCAGCAGGTTCTTCCAGCCGGGGATCTGGATCCCTTCGAGGACGTGTCCCGTATCCGGATGGTGGGTCACGGGCTTGCCCGCCAGGATCGCATGCGTCGTCTTGCCGGTCTTGAGATCGATGCCGGCGCCGACTGCGCCTTGATGGAGATTCGCCTTGCCGTCGGAGCGACGGGTCGGGAGCCGCACCATCGCCGAGACCGGAAAGCCCCGGTAGACGATCGTGCGGATGTCGGGGACGCCCTGGAAGGTCACCTCATCGAAGATCGGATCGAACTCGACGCAGCGCTCGATGAGCGCCTGATCGGGGCGACCGCCGAGGCTGTACATCCCGGAGAGGACGTTCGAGATGTGGTGCTCGATGCCCTGCTCGTCGAGGAAGGTCCCGTTGGCGCGGAAATAACGCCCGTTGCGGACCGAGCGGATCACGATGATGCCGTTGCCACCGCTGCCGTGGGCCGGCTTGATCACGAACTTCTGCTTGCCTTCGACGATCTTCGCGAAGTTGCGGATCTCGGCGTCGCTGGTGATCAGACCGTAGAGCTCGGGAAAGGCGATCCCGGCCTTGGCGGCGAGCTGCTTGGTCTTCGCCTTGTCGTCGACGAGCGGGAAGAGCCGGCGCGGATTCTCGGCCTTGATCAGGCTGAAGTTGCGCTCGTTCATGCCGAGGATGCCCTTCTCGCGGAGCACGGTCCCCGGCCAGCGGAGCCGCCAGCTCATGAGGGGTCCCCGCTTCCCATCCAGACGCTCCGGAAGCGCCAGAACTCGAGCAGGCGGTAGCCCGTGTAGCGCCCGGCGACGATCGACGCCGCGAGCACGACGAGCAGCAGCTCGGGGAACACGTAGGCGAGATGGGCGAGCTGCTCGTTGCTGACGACGAGGTAGCAGAGCGAGGCGACGAGCAGGCTCCCGAAGCCCTGGACCAGGGCGTCGCGGCCGCCCGTCTCCTCCCAGACGAGCGACATGCGCTCGATCGTCATGGCGAGGATGACCATCGGGAAGAGCGCGACGGAGATGCCCGTGTCCATGCCGAAATGGAACGAGACGATGCTGATCGTGAGCATCAGCAGGACGACGATCGTCAGCACGGCGGCGAGCCGCGGAACGAGCAGGAGCTGCAGCCGCTCCAGCAGGAAGCGGATCCAGAGACCGAGACCGACGATGATCACGAAGAGCATCACGCCGACGTAGAGCTCGGTCTCCCGGAAGGCCAGCGCGATCAGCACGGGCATGAACGTCCCGAAGGTCTTGATCCCGACGAAGCCCCGCAGCAGGACCACGAGGAAGGCGCCGAGGGGCACCGTCAGCAGGACTCGGTAGACGTTCTGGGTCTGGATCGGGAGCGAGAAGACGGAGAAGTCGAACCAGGCCGAGTCGCCCTTCTGGGCGCGCTGGGCGGCGACGTCGACCATCTCGCGCAGGGTGCGGGCGACCGCGAAATGGACCTCGCCGTTCTTCGCGCCCTCGAGGTCGAGCAGCGGATTCGAGCCGACGTACCAGATCAGGAAGCGGTCGGGATAGCCCTTCTCGCCGGTGAGCGGATCGAAGGGCAGCCAGACGCTCTGGTTGTGGACCTCGACGAAGGGCGTGAGCTTGCCGTCGCGGACCTCGTCCTCGAGCAGGATGCCCCAGACGACGCGGGCGGGGATCCGCGCCGAGGCGAGGATGTCGACGAGCTGGAGGGCGCGGCGGCTGGCGGTGACCTCGCCGTCGTTGAAGAGGCCGGCCACGCCGTCGCCCTCGAGCTTGTTGACGCGGCGGATCAGCGCGCCGGTGAAGCTCACGGTATCGGCGGACTCGAGGCGGACCTTCTCGAGCAGGGCCTCGATCGCCGAGTCGAGGGCCTCCTCGCGCTCGGGTCGCTCGGGGAAGCCGGGGAATTCGTCCGTGTGTTGCTTGACGGCATCGGCCTCGACGACCGACATCCGGTAGTAGACGGACTGCTTGCCCTTCGCGCGGCGGACGGTCCAGATCGAGGTGCGGTGGAGCTCTTCGTGCTCGGTCGTGACGCCGTAGTTCGACGAGATGAAGTCCTCGTCGAGGATCTCGAAGCCCAGCGGCTCGGCGGGGATCTCGAGGCGCGCCGTCAGCGGGCCACCCTTCGCCTCGAAGCGCGCGCGGGCCTCGATGGTCCAGACCGCCGTGTCCTGATTGGGGACGAGCGGGAGCCCGAGGCGGTCGAGCTTGACGAGGAAGATGGCGATGCCGATCGCGGCG
>JBIPOQ010000160.1:0-7714 GCA_044379055.1 Myxococcota bacterium | reverse complement strand
CGGAATGCTCGGACACGACCTCGACGAGCATTGGCGGATCGTCGGCGGCGGTCTCGTACGGACCTGGGGCGAGACCGGCGCCGAGTTCGACGAGACGCTCACGGGCGGCCTTCTCGGCGGCTTCAGCTATCAGTCGAGCGAGGATTTCTCGATCGGGCTGCTGATCGGCGCGATCAGCAAGCTCGAAGGCGGCGTGGGCCTGCTGCCGGTGCCCACCGTCATGTGGAACGTCTCCGACGCCCTGCGACTCGATGTCGGCATGGTGCAGCTCGTCGATCCCGGCATCGGAGCCCAGCTGACCTACCAGCTGACCCCCGAGCTCGCCCTGGGCACGGGCGTCACGTACCAGAGCCGGGAGTTCCGACTGAGCGGCCAGCGCCGCGCCACGGCGACCGATCCCGGACGCAATCGCACGGACGACGGCGGCGTCGGAAAGGAGACCGAGATCCCGATCTTCGCGACGCTCCGCTTCCGGCCGACGCCGACGATCGAGCTCGACCTGAACGGGGGTGTCGCCCTTCGCGGGAATCTCCGGGTCGAGGACGAGGACGGCGGACGTCTCGCGGACGACGACTACGAGCCGGCCGGAATTCTCGCGTTCAAGGGGCAGTTCTTCTTCTGAGCCCTTCTCGATCGGGAAGCCAATTCCTCGCATGCCCAGGAGAACGACCATGCCGACCCCTTCGATGCGCTCCGGTGCGTTCGCGTACCCGTCCGTTCGAAGCCTTGCTCTCGCCGCCCTGCTCGTGCTCTTCGCCGCCGTCTCGGGCTGCCAGGGCGGGGGCTTCGCTCGTCGGGCTGCGCCGGTCGGCGCCGAGGACGCCGTCCACCGGATCGTCGCCAGCGGGCAGCTTCGAGTCGGCGTGTCCGGCGTCCAGCCCCCGCTCAACATGAAGGATCGGACGGGGGCGCTGATCGGACTCGACGTCGATCTGGCGGAGGCGCTGGCCGAAGCGATGGATCTCGAGCTCGTCGTCGTCGAGCGTCCGTTCGCCGAGCTGCTGCCGGCGCTCGAGAAGGGCGAGCTCGACCTCGTGATCTCGAGCCTGACCATCACGCCGGCACGCAACGCGCAGTTCGCCTTCGCGGGTCCCTACCTGATCTCGGGGGCGACCGTGCTGACCCGGCAGAAGCTCGTCGCCGAGCTCGACGACCAGGATGCGCTCGATGCCCCGGAACGCACGTGGGGGGTCCGGGCCGGGTCGACGGGGGAGGAGCTGGCCATCGAAGCGCTTCCGACCGCGAAGCGCCTCGCGGTCGACGATCTGACCACGCTGATCCCCCGGATCGCGTCCGGGGAGATCGACGGACTGATCTCGGATCTCCCGTTCGTGCGCTTCGCCCTCGCTCGTCATCCCGACGAGGGGCTCGCCGAGCTGCCGATGCCGCTCTCGACGGAGCCGATCGGGATCGCCTTGCCCGCCGATTCGCCGCTGCTCGCCAATCTCGTCCAGAACTACCTCAATACCCTCGAGTACACGGGCCTGCTCATGGAGATGAAGGCCTACTGGCTGGGCGACGACGAATGGCTCAGCGAGCTCGCGGAATAGCGCCCGGATGGAGCTCATCGCAGCGAGCGGAAGTCGGGCGGGATGCCGCGATGGACGCCGAGAGCGCGTCCGCTCCGCGGGCCTCCGCTCCTGTGTCGTGGTGCTCGTCGTCGCGCTCGCCTGGACGATCGGCTGTGCGAGCTCGGGGGCGCGTAAGCAGGCCGGCGCGTCGCCGAAGCGCACGGTCCTGCTGACCTCGACGGACGACGTCCGTGTCGGGGCGGAGGCGGCGAAGCAGGTCGCGGTCGAGGTCGGACTGCTCGACGACCCGCTGCTCGGCGCCTACGTGGCGGGCATCGGCCGAAAGCTCCTCGGCGGACTCCCGCGCCGGGACTTCGCCTACCACTTCGCGATCGTCGACGACATGGAGCCCAACGCCTTCGCCCTGCCCGGGGGCTTCATCTACGTCTCGCGCGGATTGCTCGCGCTCGTCAACGACGAAGACGAGCTCGCCTGCGTGCTCGGACACGAGATCGTCCACGTCGCCTTCCGCCACGCCGCCCAGCAGCAGGAGGTCGCGCGCCAGCAGCGGCCGCTCTCGCTTCCGATTTCCCGGGCTTCGACGCTCGCGAGCTACGAACGCGACATGGAGCGGGAGGCGGACGCGGTCGGTCAGCGCCTCTGCGGCGCCGCGGGCTACGACCCGATGGCCATGGCGACCTTCATGCGACGTCTCGATCAACGGGAACGGCTGCTGATCGGAACGCCGCGGAATCCGACCTTTCTCGATACCCATCCGGGTGCCCGCGAGCGGGCCGCCGTCGACTCGGCGCGGGCCGGCGAGCTGCGCTGGACCCGGGACCCGAGCCTCGGCGACGTGCGCGCGCGTTATCTCGATCGCATCGACGGGCTGGTGATCGGGGATCGCCCCGAGACCGGCGTGTTCGACGGCGAGTGGTTCTTCCACCCGGGACTCGACTTCCAGATGCGCTTTCCGAAGGGATGGCTGCTGCAGAACTCGAGTCGGGCCGTCGGCGCCGTGGCCCCGCGACACGAAGCGGCCGTCTTCCTGGCGGGAGATCTCCCGCCGGGCGACCTGGTCGCCGTCGCCGATGCGTTCGCGGCGAAGGCGAAGGCCGAGCAGGGCGTCGAGCTCACCGCGAAGACGCACGTCCGACTCGGAGAGATCGAAGCGGTCCGGTACGGCTTCCGCGGCGGCAAGGGTCCGTATGCGATCGCTGCCGAGGTCACGTTCTTCCCCTTCGCCGGGGCGACGTGGCGGATGGTCGCGGTCGCCCCGCTCACGGCCGCCGAGCGTTATTTCGCGACGATCCAGGTCTCGACCCGAAGCTTCGGCCCGCTCTCGCCCGAGAATCGCGCACGGATCGAGACGCGCCGGCTTCGCGTTGCCGTCACCCGCCCTGGCGAGGACGTCGTCTCGCTCGGCGAGCGGACCGGGTGCGTCCTGAGTCCGTCGGGACGCGCTCTGTTGAACGGGCTCCTCGGCAACGAGGTCTTCGCCGGCGGCGAGCGCATGAAGATCGTCCGCCGCGAGGGGGCGGGGTCCTCGCGTTAGGGCTTGGGTCGCCGGGGGCGACGGAGCGAAAAGGGGTGGTGGAGAGTCCGGAGGACGTCGCGCGCCGAATCGGCTCCGCGCCAGGGGCCGGGAGGGGCATCGGACACGATGACGCGATCGAAGAGCCGAAAACACGTCTTCTCGATGGCGATCGGACTCCTGGCGGTCGCCTGCTCGACCCCGGTCGGCATCCGGACGGCCGATCCGGTCGAAGTCCATCGCTACCTGACCCGGAATGCGCTGACCGACGAGTAAGCGAGCGACTTCTCCCAGAACGAGCTGCGCCGCTACGACCTTCTGGCGACCTACGAGAACGAGCCGGGGATCGCCCTGTTGAACCTCCACGCCGCAGCGCGGGCGGAGGATTTTCCGGCCGAATCGCTGTTCGCCCTCGCGGAGCTCAGCTTCCTCCAGGCAGAGCGCAGTCGATCCCAGAGCGGGTTCGCCGCCGCCATGGTCTACGCCTGGGCGCTGCTCTTTCCGGAAGACGGTCGCGAGCCGATCGATCCGCTCGATCCCCGCGCGCGCGGAGCGGCCGATCTCGACAACAGCGCCCTGACGTCGGCGTTCAAACGTCGCCGGGACGGAGGCGGGCGGATCGAGTTCGACCGAGATCGTGTGGCCGAGGGCGACATGCGGATCACGCTCCCTTTCGGCGTCGTCGACGTCGGGATCTCGCCCGACATCCTCGAGTCGCACGGGATGGAGTACTTCGAGCTCCGGCCGGTGACGGAGCTCGTCGTGAGCGGCTTGCGCAATCGCTACCGGGTTCCGGGAATCGGGTCACCGATTGCGGCGCGCGTGAAGCCGACCACGGGCATCGAGCCGGTCGTCCCGCTCAACGAGCACGCGCTCGTCCCTCTGACGGTGCTCGTTGCGATCGAGAACCCGATCGCCGGACTGAAGAGCGGCCACCTGAACGGGTGATTCGCGCTCTTCTCGAGCCTCGATTCGCGGACGATGGAGCACGATGGCGACCAGATTCCCCTCGAGTCGGAGCCCACGGCCGCTCTCGCGGCGTCGCTCGCCGAGTCCCGCTTCTGGAAGACCGAGATGCAGATCTTCCTGGGCAACGCGATCGGGATCCGCCGGGCGAGCGCGCCGATCCCGCCGGAGTCGATCCCTGCGTGCGCGACATGGTCGTGCTCGGCCATAGCCAGGGCGGGCTTCTGGCCAAGCTCCTGGCGATCGATTCCGGGGATCGTTTCTGGGCGCGCATCAGCGATCAGGATTTCGAGACGCTCGAGATGGAAGATGAGCCGAAGGAGCTCTTGAGGGGGGCCTTGTTCGTCGAGCCGCTGCCCTTCGTCTCCGAGCTGATCTTCCTCGCGACGCCCCATCGTGGCAGCGATCTCGCGGGACCGCAGCTGGTACGGAGGATCGCCCAGCGATTCGTGCGGCTGCCGAGCGATCTCGTGCGGGTCGGCGCGGATCTCTTCACCGTGCTGCCCCAGGCCGGTGCGAGCGTCGCCCTCAGTCGGATCCCGACCAGCATCGACAACATGTCGCCCGGCCATCCCTACATCAAGACGCTCTCCGAGATTCCCGTCGATCCACGGGTCAAGGCGCATTCGATCATCGCCATCGCCATCGCCATCGGCGAAGGACGAGCGCCGCTGGCTTCGGCGAGCGACGGCGTCGTTCGCTATGCGAGCGTCCACATCGACGAGGTGGAGTCCGAGGTGACCGTCCGCAGTCCCCATTCCGGGATGCAGGCGGCGCCCCAGACGATCGAGGAGGTCCGTCGGATCCTGCTCCAGCACTCGCGCGCGTCGGCCTGTCCGGTCTCCGGATACGACTGAGCGGCTGCGTGTGAGCGGCTACGACGGAGCGATGGCGACGATGCGCGCGTGCATGCGCCCGACCGCGGCGAGACGCGGTCGATGCGGGTCCTCTTCCGGGGAGATCAGCGTTCGATCCAACCCTGTTCGCGGAACTTCTCCTCGAGCACGTCGGCAATCTCGCCGGCCATCTTCTTGCCCACGCCCTCGACGGTGCTCCGCCCCGCGATCTCGCTGCCGACCTTGACGGGCGTCATCACGAGCAGGCCGATCGGATTGGCGGTCGCGACGGTCACGGCCAGGGGAACGACGACGCCCGGGCTCCGCCCCTTCTTCGAGCTCGCGTCGCCCGATCCGAGCAGGCGCATGCCTTCACTCGTCGCCAGGTAGCCCTCGACGTGGCTCGTGACCTCGGCGGCGCCCGAGCCGAAGCCGACCACGACGCGCTTGAATCCGCTGCCCTCGTCGACCGAAGCCAGGTAGCCGACGATCACGAGATCGCCGTCGGCGGGCGATCGCGCGCCCGCGGCGCGTTCGGCCTCGAGGCCCATCGCGTCGATTCGCTGGACGAGCTCGAGCGCCATCTGCTCGCCGAGCTTGCGGCCGACCGCGGCTTCTTCGGCAGAGACCTTCGCCTGGGCCCCCGTATGGGTCTTCGCCGCCTCGGACCACGCCGGCAGGTCGTCGGTGTTGGCTGCGAAGTCGTGGATCAGGATGCGGTCGGGACGGGCGAGCTTCTCGCCGCGGTACTCGTTGCGATTGGAGACCTCGATCGAAGCACAGGCGGTGCCGCCGACCAGCAAGGCCATCGCAATCGCGATTCGCATCGACTTCGATCCGGAGAATGCATTCGGCTTCATCGTTTCCTCCTGTTTCGGGCCTCGAGCGCGGACGCTCCGTTTCCAATCCGCTATAACACGCGGCCAACACGCGCGAGTCAAGGGGCAGCGGGAAGTTCGGCCGATTCCGGCACGCCCGACGCGCCGCCGAAGCGTCGCTCGGAGCCTCGTCGTTCTCGGTCTCGAAAGGGAAGGAGACATCGCATGCAGTTCCGAATCCGCGTCGTCGCCCTGGCTCTCGCGCTCGGGACGCTGCTTCCGCTCGGCTCTGCTGCGAAGCCGCTCGACCGGACCGTCCTTCCGATCCCGGCGCCGAAGACTCGGTCCATCACGACCGTCGATGCGCGGGCTGCGACGCCGCCCCCGCGATTCGTGGTCGAGGCGCCGGAAGGCGCCCCCAACGTGGTGATCGTCCTGATCGACGATTTCGGCTTCGGCCACAGCTCGGCCTTCGGCGGCCCGGTGAAGACCCCGACCCTCGAGCGCCTCGCCGAGGCCGGTCTCAAGTACAACCGCTTCCACACGACGGCGCTCTGCAGCCCGACCCGCGTCGCGCTGCTGACCGGCCACAACCATCACGCGAACAATGCCGGCGCGATCATGGAGCTGGCCACGGCCTTCCCGGGCAACACGGGTGTGCGACCGCGGGAGATCACGACGCTCGCCGAGATCCTCCGCCAGAACGGCTACAGCACGGCCGCCTTCGGCAAATACCACGAGACGCCGCCCTGGGAGGTCTCGGTCTCGGGCCCCTACGATCGCTGGCCGACGGGATCCGGCTTCGACAAGTTCTACGGCTTCATCGGCGGCGAGGTCAACCAGTGGTCCCCGGCGATCTACGACGGGGTCGTCCGGGTCGAGCATGACCCGAAGCCCGGCTACCACTTCACGACCGACATGACGAATCAGGCGATCGCCTGGGTCAGCGCCCAGCAATCGCTGACCCCCGACAAGCCGTTCTATCTCTACTACGCGCCGGGGGCGACGCACGCGCCGCACCATACGCCCAAGGAGTGGATCGCGAAGTACGAGGGCCAGTTTGCGAAGGGTTGGGACGCGCTGCGAGAAGAGACCTTCGCGCGGCAGAAGAAGCTCGGGGTCGTTCCCGCCGACGCGAAGCTGACCCCACGCCCCGAGCAGATTCCCGCCTGGGACGGCATGACCGAGGCGCAGAAGCGCCTCTTCGAGCGCCAGATGGAGACGTTCGCGGGCTTCGGCGAGCAGACCGACCATGAGATCGGGCGTCTGGTCGCCCAGCTCGAGGCGATCGGAGAGCTCGACAATACGCTCTTCCTCTACATCGCCGGCGACAACGGGGCGTCGGCCGAGGGCGGCCCGGAGGGCACGTACAACGAGATGATGGCCCTGAACGGCGTCATCGGAACGGCCGACCAGATGCTCGACCACATCGACGAATGGGGAGGGCCCGAGACCTATCCGCATTTCGCGATTGGTTGGGCTTGGGCCGGCAACACGCCGTTCCAGTGGACGAAGCAGGTCGCGAGCCATTTCGGCGGAACCCGCAACGGCATGGTCATGCACTGGCCGAAGGGCATCGCGGCGCGAGGCGAGCTCCGCAGCCAGTTCCACCACGTCATCGACGTCGCGCCGACGATTCTCGAAGCGGCGCAGATTCCGCAGCCGAAGTTCGTGGACGGGATCGAGCAGCGACCGATGGATGGCGTCTCGATGCTCTATTCCGCGCGAAACGGAAGGGCCCCCGATCGCCGTCGGACCCAGTACTTCGAGATGTTCGGCAATCGCGGGATCTACCACGACGGATGGGTCGCCGCGACGCGCCACTCGATTCCCTGGATCGCGGGCGCCGAGCTGCCGTCGTTCTCGGACGACGTCTGGGAGCTCTACAACGTCGACGAGGATTTCAGCCAGGCGAACGATCTCGCGAAATCGAATCCGGCGAAGCTCGCTGAGCTCCAGAAGATCTTTCTGAAGGAGGCGGTCCGGAACCACGTCCTGCCGCTCGACGATCGCCGCACCGAGCGGTTCAATCCGGCGATCGCCGGTCGC
>JBIPOQ010000263.1:0-5464 GCA_044379055.1 Myxococcota bacterium | reverse complement strand
CGCAGATCTGATGGACGGCCGCAAGTCGCTGACCGTGTACCCCGGAATGGTGGGCATGACGGAGAACGCCTTCATCAACGTGAAGAGCGTCCACCACACGGTGACCGCAGAGGTCGAGGTCGACGATGTCCGTACGGAGGGCGTGATCATCGCCCAGGCCGGCTACTTCGGGGGCTGGGCGATCTACCTGAAGGACGGCCGCCCGCACCACGAATACAACTGGTTCGGCGTCGAGCGGACCAACATCGAGGGCGAGAAGCCGATCGCGCCCGGGCGGCACACGATCCACTACGAGTTCATTCCCGACGCGCCCAGGCCGGGGACCGGCGGTGTGTCGAGACTCAGCGTCGACGGGAAGAAGGTCGCGGAAGCGCGAATCCCGAAGACCCAGCCATTCGCGTTCTCGGGGGACGAGGGCGCCGACGTCGGTCGGGACAACGAGACCAACGTCTCGCCCGACTACGCGATCGGCGACAACGCGTTCGGCGGTCGGATCCTGAAGGTGGAAATCGAGCAGAAATAGCTCGCGTCGGAACGAAGCGGGTGGCGCGTCGCGTCGTGCCCTCCGCCTGCACGATGCAGCGGATCGGGCCTCAGAGCAGGCCGAGGAAGATCCGTTTCGCGATCTCGTCGAGCGGCACGCGCGTCATCACGACCGCCATGAGCGGGAGGCCCGCGGCGCTCACGAGTTGGATGAAGGCGAATCGGTCGATCGGAACGACCCGGATCTCGTTCACCATCGCGACGCTGCTGCTCAGGTCGACCAGGGACGACGCATCGCTCGATCCGACCAGGTCCTCGCCGTCCAGGCCGCCCTCGAGCCATTTGCGGTGGAAGGCCGCGTGGTGCTGATGGACGAGCCGGCCGTACTCGAGCAGCGCGTTCTCCCGGGCTTCTCGAAGGACCGGCGCGAAGACGACGAGCGGGCCGAGGAAGAGCAGCAGCATCAAGGCCATCCAGCCGGCGACGAGGCCTCGGATCGATTCGGTGGAGAGGTCGACGCCGGAGAGCTCCTTCAGGATCGTCGCGGCGACGACGCAGCTCGCGGCGAACACGAAGCCGGTGAAGATGCTCGGATAGATCGAGAGGAACCCGAGGCCGGCCGATCGGTCGGGATGCAGCGGGGACAGGACGAGCGGAAGTCTCGAGAGTCGAAAGAGCAGATTCGTCCACACCACGAAGCGCCAACACCAGCGCATCACCAGGAAGAGGAAGATCGGCGAGCTGACGAGGGCGGCGAAATGCCCGGCCCAGGAGAGCACGACGGTGCCGTCGACGACGCGACCTTCCCAGGCCATGGGGACGATCTCGGCCGCGAAGCGCGTCGACCAGGCGGCGAGGCCCAGGACGAAGACGACCAGCAGCAGCTCGGCCAGTATCGAGCTCGAGCGACGATCCGCATCCACGAGGGCGTCTCGAAACGAATCCTGGTCGGCGGCGGCGACGATGCGCGCGTCCAGGAACTGTCCGATCAGCATGTCGAAACGGCCGTCCGCATGCCGCTCGGTCCAGATCATGACCACGATCGCGATCAGATAACGGCCATAGGCCGTCGCATCCTGAAAATACGACCAGCCCGAATGCCCTTCGACCGACAGCGACTGGGCGACGACGAGAAGCGCAGGGACCGACCAGGCCAAAGCGGCCAGGGCAAAGGCCGCCTGTGGCCGCGGGAGGTCGTCTTCGGCGAGGCCGCCGAAGCGGCGCAGGAGCGCGTGGAAGGGCCCCCCGACGACGAGAGAGAATCGGGGGTGCGATCGGGCATCTTCGGTCTTCATGGGGATCGGGGTCCGGGTTCGGAGGGCGGGAGGCGGAACGCGCGAGGTGCGAGGTGCGACTCGGGAGTCGTCGGAGGTCGGACGCTGGGAGCCGGTCGAGATCGTCGGTCGACGCCCGGTTTCGGATCGGCGCCACACTAACGCTCCGCAGCCGGGGCGGCAAAGCCCAACGGCCGCGGTCGGGCGGGCGCGGCATCGCCGTGGCGATCGGCCGCGGGATTCCGGGGACTGGAGTGGCGGGATGCACCCGCGACGCGCGAGAATCGCCGACGAGCCCGCGGAGGTCGACGCGCCGTCCGAGGGCGCCTCGTCGACGTCCAAGCTGCCAACCTCGCCACGGGAGTCTTCATGAAAGCCGCCATCTTCGAGAAAGCCGGTCAACCCCTCGTCATCGACGACGTCGACATCGTGAATCCCCGCGCCGGCGAGGTCATGGTCCGTACGGTCTGTAGCGGCGTCTGTCATTCGGACCTGCACTTCGTCGACGGTCTCTGGCCGCTCCCGATGGACACGATCCTCGGCCACGAAGCTGCGGGCGTCGTCGAGAAGATCGGCGACGGCGTCTCCTACGTGAAGCCCGGCGACAAGGTCATCATGTCGTTCAAGCCGTTCTGCGGGAAGTGTTATTTCTGCATGCGGGGGCAGGGCCATCTCTGCAACGACCCGATGATCGGGGCGTCGGCGGCCGGTCGGCTCACGCGAAAGGGCAAGCCCGTGCTCCAGATGGCGAACGTCGGCTCGTTCGCCGAGTACATGGTCACCCACGAGTCGGGCGTCGTGAAGGTCCCGGACGAGATGCCGATGGCAGAGGCGGCGCTCGTGGGATGCGGCGTCATGACGGGGGTCGGAGCCGCGCTCTACACGGCAAAGGTTCCGGGCGGGGCGATCACGGCCGTGATCGGCTGCGGCGGCATCGGCCTCAACGTGATCCAGGGCTGCCGCCTCGCGGGCGCTTCGCGCATCATCGCGATCGACGTCGTGCCGGGGAAGCTCGAGATGGCGCGGAAGTTCGGCGCGACCGACACGATCAACGCGAAGGAGGGCGATTCGGTCGCACGCGTGCTCGAGCTGACGGGCGGTCTCGGCGTCGAATTCGCCTTCGAGGCGATCGGCAACACGAACGCCGCGCGCCAGGCCTTCGACATGATCCGCAGCGGCGGGACCGCCTGCATCGTCGGCATGATGCCCCTCGGCTCCGAGATCAGCGTCCCTGGCCCGGCCTTCCTCGCCGAGAAAAAGCTGATCGGCTGCATGTACGGGAGCACGAACTTCCGCGAGCACATGCCGAAGCTCGTCGATCTCTTCCTCTCGGGCCGGCTCGATCTGTCGAACCTCGTGTCCCAGCGGATGGGGCTCGAGGACGTGAATCGCGCCTTCGCGTTGATGAAGTCGGGGACGGTCGCGCGGTCGGTGCTCGACTTCGGGGCATGAATCGCGAAGGCACCGGAGGCGGCGATCAGTCCTGACCCTCGCCCGTCTCTCCTTCCCACTTCGGTCGGACGTCCCGGATCAGCTGCTCCATCAGGCTCGCCGCGCGCTCGAGGTCGCTCGCGGCCCAGCTGGCGAGCTGACCGCCGAGCACTTCGTCCTGGACCTCGCGCAGCCGCTGCGCGATCCGGCGGCCCTTGGGCGACATCTGGACGAGCGCGGCGCGGCGATCGGTCGGATCGGGGCGCCGCTCGACGAGGCCCTGCTTCTCGAGGCCGTTGACCTGGCGCGTCAGGATGCCCGGATCCGTCTCGGTCCGGCGGGCCAGCTCCGAGAGGCGCATCGGGCCGTTTTCCATCAGGTAATAGATGAGGCGTTGCGCCGCGCCGGTCACCTCGACGCCCGCACGCTCGCAGCGCAGGCGATCGGCGCGCCCGCTCCGGGTCATGCGGCCGAGCTCGACCATTGCGGCCTCGATCCGGAGGAGGTTCTTCTGCCTGGACATGGGCCGCTGGGGTCTCCTCGTCGGGGTCGTCGGGAGAAGCTTGACGTGGTCAACTAAATCGGTCAAGCTCGAAATCGGATCTTCCTCCCGTCCCGTCCTCGAAGGAGTCCCGCGATGTCGAGTCCTACGCCCCGAATCGAGCCGAAGAGGGTTTCCGGCGCGAAGCCCGAGACCGGCCACTTCGAAGAGTTCATGGCCCATCCGGCGTTCTTCCTGATGCGCGCCTACGAGGAATGCGGCGAGGTCGCGGCCTTCGATCTCGCGGGGCAGCGCAACATCCTGATGACCGGTCCCGCTGCGCAGGAGGCCGTCTTCCGTGCGCCGGATCCGACCGTGCTCTCGGCTGCTGCCGCCTATCAGTACATGGTCCCGGTCTTCGGGGACGGCATCCAGTACGGCGCGACGTTCGAGGTCGAGCGCCAGCAGACGAAGCTGATGGCGACGGCGGTGCGCGCCGGAAAGATGAAGGGCTACGCCGACATCATCGCGAAGGAGGTCGAGGACTGGATCGCGGACTGGGGCGATTCCGGGGAGATCGACGTCCTCGAGGTCTTCCAGGCGCTCGTGCTGCGGACCTCGACGCATTCGCTGATGGGCAGCGACTTCCGGGCGAAGCTGACCGACGAGTTCGGCGGCCTCTACCACGAGCTCGAGAACGCGGTGTCGCCGGAGGCCATGCTCGATCCGTACGGGGCAGGCGACGCGCTGAAGCGCCGCGATCGCGCGCGGGCGCGCCTGCAGGAGCTCGTGCTCGACGAGGTCCGCGAGCGTCGACGGACGGGTCGGCAGTACGACGACATGATCGACACGTTCATGAACTCGAGCTTCGACGACGGCAGCAAGCTCGCCGAGCATCTGATCCCCGGCATGGTGGTCTGGATCATGTTCGGCGGCTTCCATACCAGCTCGAATACCTCCGCCTGGACCCTCGTCGAGTTCGCCCGGAATCCGCAGTACGCGGCCGAGCTGATGGCCGAGGTCGACGGGATCTACAAGAGCGGCGGCGATCTGTCGTACGCCTCGCTGCGCGCGATCCCGAAGCTCGAGGGCTTCATCTTCGAGACCCTGCGGATGCACCCGCCGCTCTGCACCCTCGCGCGCCAGGTCATGCAGCCCTTCACGTTCAAGGACTACACGTTCAACGTCGGCGACACGGTCGTCTGCTCCCCGTATGTGGCCCACCGCGTGCCCGAGGTCTTCCCCGATCCCGAGCGGTTCGACCCGCATCGAAAGCTGCCGGACAATCCGTTCGCCTACATCCCGTTCGGGGGCGGCATGCGCAAATGCGTCGGCAATGCCTTCGCGATCCTGCAGATCAAGTCGGTCATGTGCGCGATGTTGTCGCGCTACGACTTCGAGCTCGTCGGAAGACCGGAGGACATCACGGACGTGATGCCGTCGCTGATCCTGCGACCCAGCGATCCCTGCCACGTCCGCTACCGGCGGCGGCGCTAGGTTGCGCCAGGCCGCGCGTCGGGCAGGAGAGGGGCCATGCGCATCAAGATCGATCTGCAGCTCTGTCAGGGGCACGGCGTCTGCATCGAAGAGGCGCCGGAGGTGTTCCGGATCGTCTCCGAGCCCGGGCGCTACGACCACGCGGAGCTGATCGTCTCCGATCCCGACGAGTCGCTGCGGGCGAAGGTCGAGGCGGCCGTGAAGTTCTGCCCGAACCGATCGCTTTCGATCGAGAGCTAGGCTCGCCGGTGGTGGAGAGGCGCCTCGTTCGGATCGTGAGCGATCTCGTCGATCGCCC